>CAYSQV010000141.1:0-3855 GCA_964433295.1 uncultured Nitratifractor sp.
GTCCCCCGCAAAGCGTTCCTTTTGCCGACGATCCCCCCGGCCAGTCAGTGGCGGGATCTTGAAGTGGCTGATCCCAGCAAGCTTTTAGAAGCTCACCCGGACAAGGCTGTGACCATCATAGCCCGAAATGGGAGTATTGTTCGCGGTTCAGCTATTGCCCTGGGTGACCGTGCTATCGATTTTGTGTATCAAGAGGGTATTGTGAATCTCATGGGGCCCGATCGTCTAATCCTTTCGCTGAACAAGCCGATCAAACGCAAAAAGGTCAAAAAAGCCTCATTGATTCTCGATGAGATTGCGCCGGGAGATTATGTGGTACACGAAAACCACGGTGTGGGGATCTTCCGTGGGATCGAAAAGCGGGAGGTGCTGGGAGCTGTCAGTGAATTTGTCGTCATTACCTATCAGGGAGACGATACGCTTTTGATCCCGGTCAGCGCACTCGAGACAGTTGACCGTTACATTGCCGAAGGAGGCGCGGTGCCGGTGCTCGATCGGATGGGCAAGGCGAGCTTCAAACGCCTCAAAGAGAAGGTACGCGACAAGCTGTTTGCCATAGCATCTCAGATCATCAACCTCTCGGCGCAGCGTCACCTCAAAAAGGGAATCATTTTAGTGAGCAGTGAGCAGGTAGCAGGTAGCAGTGAAGAGAGAGAATCGGGTGCGAAGATCGCTGCCGAGCATCAACTTTTTATGTCAAAAGCAGGCTTTGAGTATACCGAAGATCAGATGAGAGCTATAGGGGATATGCTTGATGAGATGGAGAGTGGGAGAATGATGGATAGGCTGCTAAGTGCTGATGTGGGCTTTGGCAAGACCGAGGTGGCGATGAACGGGATCTTTATCGCGGTCAAGAACGGTTATCAGGCGATGATGATCGCTCCCACGACTCTGCTGAGCTCCCAGCACTACAAAAGTCTCAAAGAGCGTTTGTATGACTGGGGGATCTCGGTAGCCAGGCTGGATCGGTTCAGTACCGCCAAAGAGAAGCGGGCCGTGCTGGCGGGTCTGGCTGAGGGCAGTATCGATGTAGTAGTGGGTACCCATGCGTTATTGGGAGCCAAATTTGCCAATCTGGCACTTGTGGTGATCGACGAAGAACACAAATTCGGTGTCAAGCAAAAAGAAGTGCTCAAAGCAATGGCGATCGATGTGCACGTGCTCAGCATGTCAGCTACTCCCATCCCCCGTAGTCTTCACCTTGCTCTGTCTCACCTCAAAAGCTTCTCCGAGATCCGTACACCGCCCCGGCAACGGGTCGGGGTGCGCACTTTCGTCAAGTCGTACGATGAGAAAGTGATCAAAGAGGCGATCACCCGGGAGCTTCGCCGGGGAGGACAGATTTTTTATGTCCACAACTCCATCGCCGGGATCGAAGCCAAGCGGGATGCACTGTTGGATATACTGCCCACACTCCGTATTGCGGTGCTCCACTCCAGAATCAGTGCCCAGGAGACCGAAGAAGAGATGCTCAAATTCGAGGATGGGGAGTATGATGTGCTGCTCTCGACTTCCATTGTCGAGTCGGGTATCCATATGCCGCATGCCAACACCATGATCGTCGATGGAGCCGATCGGTTCGGAATGGCCGATCTGCATCAACTTCGCGGACGGGTGGGGCGTGGAGGGCGTGAGGGGTTTTGCTACTTTTTGGTCGCGGATCGTGATCGCCTCACGGAGGATGCCCGCCGTCGCCTGCTGGCACTCGAGACCCACAGCGATTTGGGCAGTGGTGCAGTGCTGGCACATCATGACCTCCAGATCCGGGGTGGAGGCAATATCATCGGTGAAGCCCAGAGCGGTCACATCAAGCAGATTGGCTATGGGCTCTACATCCGGATGCTCGAAGATGCGATACGGGAACTGAGCGGCCGGTCCAAAGAGGCGGCCGCTCAAGTGGAGATGAAGCTGGCCGTACAGGCCTATTTGAGCGATGAGCTTATCCCTGAGGATCGCCTGCGGCTGGAGCTCTATCGTCGTCTGGCACAGTGTGAGACGGTCGAGGCGGTACGCCAGATCGAGATTGAGATCGAGGATCGTTTCGGACGACCCGACACACCGACGCGCCAGTTTATTGACGTCATGATCCTTAAGGTCCAAGCCAAAAAAGAGGGTATTTCAAAGATTTCTTCCTATAATAACAAAGTCTTCATGGAATTCGTTAACCAAAATACCCCAAGAATCACTCTCGAGGCAAAAAGCCGTGATGATGACGATATTTTGGGAACTGCTTTGGGTTATTTCCGTAAAAAATAATCCGATTTCATTTACGTTTTGTTAAGAAATCGGCAATTTTCTATTAATAAATATCTAATATTCATTAATTTTAAGACTATGTTAAAAAATATTAAGTTATGATTGCAGGGTGAAATTTTAATCCAAAGGAAATGCAATGAAAAAGTTACTGAGTATCCTCGCTCTGACTTCACTGCTCGCCACGGGCACTGCCATGGCTGGAAAAGATTACGAACCTGTCGATTCGGATGTGGTTCCGGTGGACATCCCCAATCCCTTTTATATTGGTGTGGGCGGAATCTGGGCTGGAGTAAGTCGAGACTGCACATGTGGGAATGAGGCTCGACGGCTCAAAGACTCTACGTTTGGGGGGCTTTTGCGGGTCGGGTATGACTTTAATCCCTATTTTGGTGTTGAAGCGCGTGCCTTGAAAGCCAATCTCGGTGTGAATTTCGCCGAAACGACCCATTACGGTATTTATCTGAAACCGCAGTATCATGTCACCAATCTGATGAACGTGTATGCGTTGGCAGGTTACGGGCATACGGAAGTGGAATGTACCGCTACGCAGATTAACAAAGGGTCGCAAAACTTCAGCAAAACCGGTTTCAGTTTTGGTGCCGGTATTGAATACGATCTTTCGGGCGATGAAGGGGTGCAGGGAGATGCCGAAGAGGGTTGGGGTCTGTTCCTGGACTGGCAGAATCTTGCCTATCAGGACACTCCGCAAAATACCAACGCAAATGTGATTACCGCCGGGGTCACCTACGACTTTTAAACTCCAGAGCTCTCTATACGTATTGCAGGCATTTCGGTTCCATGTCTGGACGGTTTCTGTCCAGACATGCGCTACGGTTTCTCCATGAATATGCTACAATTTCACAGAGGGAGAAGTATGTCAAGTATCCGCATGAAACCATTCTATTTTTCTTTCACTGTTGTGGGTAGCTTGGTACTGTTGAGTGCCGTCATCGTGTGTGTGACAATGGCGTGTACCCCTCTCACCGAAGGGTTTGCCGCTTTCGTTGGGATGGGCATGGCCGTGATGCTCTGGCAGGCCGAAAAACGAAACAGAGCCTATCACGCGGATCTTTTGAAAGCCCGGGAAGAAAAAACCTTTCTCCTCAAAGAGATGCACCATCGCATCAAAAACAATATGCAGGTGATGATGGGGTTGCTGGAGACGCAATCGTTCAAGGTGCATGATCCCAAATACAAACAGATGTTTCAAAGCCATGTTGACCGGATCAAAGCGATGAGTTACCTGCATCAGAATCTTTATGAAGAAAAATCACGTGAAATGATCGGAATGGAGGAATATCTCGGTTCCATTATCCGCAACCTGCAATTGATGACATCCAATACCATTCATGCACAGATCGAACCGTGCGAGCTGGAGATGCAGCAGGCACTCAACGTCGGATTGATCGTGAACGAAACGGTATCCAACGCGATCAAATATGCTTATGATGATTTTAATGGTACAATTGATGTAACGCTCTCAAAGAACGGGGGAGAATGTACGTTGCACATTCAGGATTTTGGCAAAGGATATGACCCGGAAGCGCTGGGGGATGAGACCCTCGGAGTCATCATGATCCATGATATGGCGTCCTTCCT
>CAYSQV010000142.1:0-3841 GCA_964433295.1 uncultured Nitratifractor sp.
GTTTGGGGGAGGAGCCCTACGGGGTTCGGTATGTCGATCTGCCCGGATTTGGGTATGCCAAAGTCTCCAAAAGCCTCAAAGAGATCTGGCAGAAGAACCTCGTCGAATACATCGAGAACCGTGTGGCAATCCGGCTCTTTATCCATCTGCGCGATGCGCGCCATCCCCACGCGAAGATCGATGATGAGGTGGCAACATATATCGATGGTTTTATCCGTCCCGACCAGCGGTATCTTACGGTTTTTACCAAGATCGACAAGCTGAACCAAAAAGAGCGATCCGCTCTCAAGCGGGAGTTTCCAGGTTCCATCACTCTCTCCAACAGCAAAAAAACCGGTACTGAGCAGCTCCACCGGGAGATCTTCGAGACGATCTTCGGTCCCATCAAGGAGGGGAGATGATCGCACTGTCCAAAGCAACGCTATCCGAGATCCCCGCGATGCAAAAGCTTGTCGCTGCCGAGGTGGCCAGCGGGGTGATTCTGCCGCGCAGCGACGATGAGCTTGCGACCAATATCCGCAGCTACGTCCTTGCCAAAGAGGCGGGTTATCTTGTCGGTTATACGGCGTTGCATATCCATTCGCCTCGGATGGCGGAGATCCGCAGCCTGATCGTCGACCCGGATTTCCGGGGGCAGTCGGTGGGGAAAAACATGGTGGAGTTTGCCCTTGAAGAGGCGCGCCGGCTGGGGGTACATGAGGTGCTGGCGCTGACCTACGTGCCGGCGTTTTTCCAGCGACTTGGGTTTGTGGAGATCGACAAAGAGAGTATCCCCGAACAGAAGATCTGGGCCGATTGCATACAATGTGTCCATTTCCCGGTCTGCAATGAGGTTGCGTTGACCTACACGCTGGAAAGCGAGCGCTGATCCGTGAGCAGACGATGGCGTGTCTTTCAGGTACTGTTTGGGGCGGGGCTGCTTGTGTTTGTGGTGCTCTACCCCATGTTGATCTCGATCTATGTCTTTTTGCCGCTGTTTGTGGGCTTTTCAGGCTGGATGTTGCTGCAGGGCATCGAAGGGAAAGGGTGGCCCTATCTGCTCTATCCGCTGGCGTACCTGGCCAATCTTGAGATCAACCTCTCGCTGCCGCTGCTGCTGAGTACGTTTGCGACGCTGCTTTACTACCTGACGCTCTACGAACGGGTTATGCTGCTCAAGCGCTGCAAAACCTGTGTTGCGGTGATCAGTGTCGTGATGATCGATCTGTACTATCTGGGCTCTTTGCTGACGTATGATCTGTTGATGGATACCAGCAGCATCGTGATCGACAAACTCCTGTGGTATTCGCTCTTTGCGGACATCATCATGGCGGTGCTCTGATGCGGTACAAGATCATCGCTGTTTTGTTCGCTGTAGTCTGGGGATTGCTGGTGGTGCGCCTCTATCAGATCAGCATCAAATCCAACTTTTATTACGAACGCCTCGCCAAAGAGAATATCGAACGCAAAACCTATCTCAAGCCTGTGCGGGGGGAGATCCTGGACACCAAAGGGGATTTTCTGGCGATCAACAAGATGGGCTTTTCTCTCTCGGTTGCCCCGCATCTTCGGCGCAAACGTGGGGCGCTGGATGAGGTGATCGCCACGATCCAGTCGTATTTTCCGGACATCAATGTCTCGCTTATGCGCTCGGTCTACAAAAAACACGATTCCCCCTACAACCATACGTTTATCAAAGTGCTTGATTTCATCTCGTACGACCAAATGATCCGGGCCTACAGCAACCTCGCAGAGGATCCCCGTATTGAGATCACTGCCGAGACCAAACGTTACTATCCCCAGGGGAAATATGCGGCGCACATTGTCGGCTATATCGGCCGCTCCAACGCCAAAGAGAACGCAGCGGACAAAGTCGTCTCCATTGTAGGCCGTACCGGCAAGAGTGGGCTGGAGCGCTACTACAACACACTGTTGGAGGGGGAATACGGCTTTGTCCTCAGCAAAGTCAATGCCCGCAACCAGGCCCTGGAGATGCTCGAACGCAAAGAACCGGTCAGCAACCGGAACCTCCAGGTCTATCTTGACATGGACCTGCAAAAATATATCTACAAACGACTCGGCAATACGCCGGCGGTGGTGGTCGTGATGCGTACCACCGGGGAAGTGCTGGCAGCTGTCAGCAACCCCAGTTATGATCCCAATCTTTTTGTTACCGGCATCAGCCATCAGGCATGGCGGGCGCTGCAGGCCGATCTGGGACACCCTTTTACCAACAAATTCATCCACGCTGTCTACCCGCCAGGCTCCGTGATCAAAATGGGTGTTGCCCTGGCAGCCTCCAGGGAGACCCACGAAGGGAACAACACACTGGATGAACATGAATTTTGCAACGGATTTATCCAGATCCCTCCCAGCAAGCACAAGTTTCGCTGCTGGTCCAAATGGGGCCATCGCGATGTCGATACGGTCAAATCGATCCGGGAGAGCTGCGACGTCTTTTACTACAACAAAAGCCTCAAGATCGGGATCGACAAGATAGCCAAAACCCTCCACCAGATCGGTCTGGGGGTCAAAACCGGCCTCGACCTTCCCCGCGAATACAACGGCATTATCCCGGACAAAAAATGGAAGATGAAACGCTACCGTCTGCCGTGGTACAAAGGGGAAACCGTCATCGCGGCGATCGGCCAGGGCTATGACAACGTCACACCGATGCAGGTGGCACGCTACACCGGGTATCTGGCGACGGGGAATCTTGTGCGACCGACCTTTGCCAAAAAGATCAACGGCAAGCCGGTGGCGATTCCTGTCAAAAGGATACCGTTTAATCCCCGTCACATTCTCCAGATTCGTCAGGGGATGTACGAAGCGTGCAATGTGCGTACCGGAACGGCATATGAGACGCTCAGCCAGACCAAGGCCGGTCTGCCGATCGTTGTAGCAGGCAAAACCGGTACGGCACAGGTGGTGTCGATCCCGCAGGAGATCAAAAAGCGGGTCAAGGAGGAAGAGATGGCCTACTACCGCAAGTCGCATGCCTGGGTTACCACGTACGCACCGTTTCGCAAGCCCGAATACGTCGTGACTGTCCTGGTGGAGCACGGGGGGCACGGCGGGAGTGCCGCCGGTCCGGTCGCAGCGGATATCTACAAATGGCTCTACGCCAACGGCTATTTCAAGGCGCACCCCAAGGCGGAAGTCCAGGCACCGCTCAAAGCCCAAAAAGCCGAAGAGTCGGCGAAACAAAAAGCTTTTTTTGAAAAGCTGCGTAAACAGCAGGAACAGCGGCCGTCTTTGCGCTTACCGGCAGACAAACCGGCCCAGTGACCGATCTTTGATCACCTCGGTGTGGAGACCAAAACAGCCGTTCATGGCGACAAACACACCCCTGGAGGTGTCAGCACGGGCATAACCGATCGCCGCGGCAACATTGGCGGTCGCCTCGATCGGGTCGATGGACCAGGGGACCATGGCTCCGGTGAAAATGATCCGTTTGTCCAACGCTTCGGCCGCGATCATGTCGGCGCTTAGATCCATGGTGTCGGTACCGTGGATGATGATGAGGGTCGGTTCGGCGGCCTCCCGGACCGCATGGAGCAGGGTGCGGCGGTCGGCATCATCCATCTCTAACGAGTCTTTGCCGATGCGTGTCTCGATCGTAAAATCGGTCAGCCAGCGGCGTGCGATCGTCCTGAGTGCCCGGGCGTCGGAGTCGATCACCAATGCACTACTGCGGGGATCGTAGATCTTGTTGAAAGTGCCTCCGGTAGAGAGGATACGGATGGGTCGGGATGTATGCATAGTGAGATTCTATCCTAATCGTGGTAAAATATCGAAATTCTTTTTGGAGGTAACACCATGATCATGAAAGGGAAAAAGGGGATCGTCCTTGGCATCGCCA
>CAYSQV010000143.1:0-3835 GCA_964433295.1 uncultured Nitratifractor sp.
TCTCTATGTCGGAGAGTATCTCCTCCAGTCCGGCATCGATCGCTCTCCTGTCCTCTTCAGAGATGATCCCCTGAGCCGCCAGCATCGCCGCATGCGCCCGCGATCCCCGGATGTCCTCCCGATACAGAGCTCTGTCAAAGGGCAAAGAGTTGTTCAACGCCTGAAGCAATTGTGAACTGGCTTCGCTGATGCGAGCTGAGGCGATCTTGGGTGCCATGAGGAGATCCTTGGGAGAAGTTTTGGGATATTTTAGCGTAAAAGGATTTAGGGATTGGGGATCGGCCTCGCCTCTTGCGTCGATCCCCATGAAATGCTCGACATGGAAGTCCTCCAAGCACATCGCCCAATCCTGCGCCAGAAACGCATCGATGTCCCGGCGCACCACCGCCTCCCAGATCGCGTGGCGGTCGGCATCCTCGGGGGGGGGAAGGGTTGGCATCGTATCTCACACAATCGCCTTGTGGGTGTGGGCATCAAACAGGTGGGTGCGCTCGAGGTGGTACGCGATGCGGATCGTCCCCTCCCCTGCGTATCCCGACTCCCGTGAGAGTACCAGCCGTATCTCCTGTCCGCCCAGCGTCCCGTAGATCACATGCTCCGCCCCGGTGTACTCATGGACATCGACGTGTACCTCCAGCCCCTCGTCGCTGTCGGTCAGGTAGAAATCCCTCGGGCGGATCCCCAGGATCACCTCCTGCCCCTCGCTCAGTTCAGTCTCGGTCGGGCGCACCGGCAGGGCGAGTCCCCCGGCAGTTTGCAGCTGCGCTTTGGCCCCGCTGTAGCCGATCGTCCCCTCAATCAGCGTCATCTGCGGATTGCCCAGGAACGTCGCGGTAAAAAGCGAGTTGGGATGGTCAAAGAGCTGTTCGGGGGTGCCGATCTGGACGATGTGCCCTTTGTCCATCAGGATGATCTTGTCCGCCATCGTCATCGCTTCCACCTGATCGTGGGTGACGTAGAGGGTCGTGGTACCCAGGCGGGATTGGAGCTGTTTGATCTCCTTGCGCATCGTCACGCGGAGCTTCGCGTCGAGATTGGAGAGGGGCTCATCGAAGAGGAAGAACTCCGGGTCGCGCACAATCGCCCGCCCCATCGCCACCCGCTGCCGCTGCCCGCCAGAGAGCTGGCGGGGGTAGCGTTCCAGCAGCGACTCGATCCCAAGCAGCACGGCCGCGTCGGTCACCTTCTGCCGGATCTGCTCTTTGGGCAGTTTGCGGATCTTCAGCCCGTAGGCCATGTTGTCAAACACATTCATGTGCGGGTAGAGCGCGTAGGACTGGAACACCATCGACATGCCCCGCTTCTGGGGGGAAATGGCGTTGGCCACCTTGCCGTCGATGACAAGCTCCCCGCCGCTGATCTCCTCCAGCCCGCAGATCATCCGCAGCAGGGTCGATTTGCCACATCCGGACTCCCCGATGAGGACCACAAACTCCCCCTCTTCGATGGTCGCGTTAATGTCGTGCAGTACCTCCACATCGCCGTAGCGTTTCTGGAGGTGACGCAGTTCGATTGCAGGCATATTGTTTCCTTCCTGTGTTTATTTGACGGACCCGGAGGTCAGACCGCCGATGAGATGTTTCTGCAACCAGAAAAAGAGGATCGACACCGGCACCGTCGCGATGATGACGGCGACCATGATGTAGTCCCAGCGGATCGTATAGTAGCCGGTCATCTCGATGATCCCCAGCTGGATCGTGTACGAATGGGTATCGCGCAGCGTCGAAAAAGCGATGATAAACTCGTTCCACGCGTTGACGAAGGTGAAAGTAGCCACGATCACGATCGCCGGGATCGCCAGCGGCAGGAAGATCCCCACCAGGCTCCGCAGACGGCTGGCCCCCTCGATCCAGGCTGATTCTTCGAGGTCTTTGGGGATGGTCGCAAAATAGGTCTGGAGCATCCAGACACTGAAGGCGACATTGAACGCCGCATAGATCACCGAGAGAAAGCTCAGCGAGTCCACCACCCCGATGGCCACCATCAGCCTAAAAAGCCCCAGTACCAGCACAATGGGCGAGAGCATCTGCGTCACCAGCAGGAAAAACCGCAACGCCCCCTTGCCCCGAAAATCGAACCGGCTCAGCGCGTACGCGAACGGAGCCGAGACCAGGATCGTCAGCAGGGTCGCGGCGAAACTGACGTAGAGCGAGTTGAGGATGGCGTGGGGGATGTTGGTCTGCTGCCACACCTCCACAAAGTGGTGCCACTGGAACTGTGACGGCAGAAAGCTCGGCGGGATCGCCGTCAGCTCTGCCCGGGGCTTGAGCGCGGTCATCAGCGTCACCGCCAGCGGAAACAGGATCACGAACAGGATCGGGGAGAGCAGCAGCCAAGCGATCACCGTGGTGAGGATCTTGCGTCGTCTCATGCGTATCCTTTCTGTTCGCGCCGCATCACCACCACTGCATAGAGCAGCGTAAAGACCAGCAGAATCCCCAGCATGATCATCGAAAGCGCGGCCGCCAGCCCGATGTCGCCGTCACGAAAGGCCACTTTGTAGAGGTAAGTCGGCAGGATATCGGTGCTATTCGACGGCCCTCCCTCAGTCAGGACCCAGATGATGGGGAAGGAGTTGAAGACATAGATCACATTGAGCACCACCGCGATGCTGACAAACGGCCGCAGCAGCGGCAGGGTCAGGCTGCGCAGTTTCTGCCAGTAGCCCGCTCCATCAATCGTGGCCGCTTCGTAGATGTCGGAGGGAATAGAGGTGAGGCCGCCGAGGAAGATCGAAACGGTAAAGGGGATCGAGACGATGATCCCGATCAGGATCTCGATCGGGAACGCCGTCTGCGCATCGGCCAGCCAGCCGATATTCTCTTCGATCACCCCCAGGGAGATCAGGAAACGGTTGAGCATCCCGTAGTCAGGGTTGAGCACCCATTTCCAGATCACCGCGGTCATCGCCAGCGAGATCGCCCACGGCAGCATGATGATGCTCCGTGCAATCCGTTTGCCGTAGAACTCTTCGTTGAGCACCAGTGCGATGGGAATCGAGAGCAGTACCGTACCGGCCACGACGAAGAAGGTCCAGTAGAAGGTGCGCACCAGCACCTCCCAGAAGAGCTCATCCTCGATCATGTCCTGATAGTTGAGCAGCCCGACGAACTCCCCGATCTGCCCGAAGGTACCCACATCGTGCACCGAGAGCCGGAACAGATCGACGATCGGGTAGGTGATGATCGTCAGCGTCAGCGCCAATCCCGGCGCGATGTAGAGCAGAGGCCGGAACGAAGAGCCGTGCACGCGCGCGCCTTAGTGCTTGATGGCGCGGTCGATCTTTTTGCACGCTCCCTGCATCGCCTCCTCCGGACTCATTTTGCCGCTGTAAAGCGCTTGAAGCTTGTTTTTGAGTATGTCAATGATCTTGGTCGATTTGGGGTGGATGAATGTAAATTTCGCGTTGGGGACCGCCGCGATCATCGCCTGCAGATAGGGCTTGTCAAACGCCTTCTCCTTGCCCGCCTCAATGGTGACCGGCAGCAGTCCAGCTTTGGCGATCCAGTCGGCCTGATACTCCGGCTTCATCGAGAACATCATGAACTTGACCGCCGCCTCTTTGGCCTTGGAGTTTTTAGACAGATGCACCGCATCGATTACGCCGAGCGTGACCCCTTTTTTATCCGGGCTGGTGCCTGGGACATCGGTCTGAACGAAATCGATCTTTTGCCCCTCCTCACCGATCTGCTTGGCCAACAGGCCGTGGGTGATCATCATCGCCAGTTTCCCCTGCTTGAAGAGCTCCTGGAGATCCTCGCGGTTGTACGAGACGACGTTTTTCTGGGTGTAGCCCTTTTTGATCAGATCATTATAAAAGGAGGCCGCTTTGATC
>CAYSQV010000144.1:0-3817 GCA_964433295.1 uncultured Nitratifractor sp.
GATCCAGCATGAGATCCACAACAAAGTCCATAACAAGATCGAGCAGACCAACAAAGAGTATTTCCTCAAAGAACAACTCAAGGAGATACAGGAAGAACTGGGGATCGACACTCAGCGGGAAGAGGAGATCGCCGCTTTTCGCGACAAGCTTGAAGCGCTCAAACCCCATCTCAACGAGGACGGATACAAAGAGGTCAAAAAACAGCTGGATCGTCTGGCACGCATGCATCCGGACAGTGCCGATGCCAATGTCCTGCTGGCCTATCTGGAGTGGGTTTTTGAGATACCGTTTGGGCGCTTTGCCAAAGGGAACCTGGATGTCAAGAAGGTCTCCGAGGAGCTTGACCGGGACCATTATTCCCTGGCCAAGCCCAAAGAGCGGATCGTGGAATATTTTTCGGTCAAAGAGCTGGCGAATCTGCGCGGAAAAAAGAAGAGCGACGGCAAGGCTGAGATCCTCTGTTTTGCCGGACCTCCCGGGGTGGGCAAAACCTCCCTGGCCAACTCCATTGCCACCGCGCTGGGTCGTCCGCTGGTGCGGATCGCGCTGGGGGGCCTGGAAGATGTCAATGAACTGCGTGGCCACCGCCGTACCTATGTGGGCGCGATGCCCGGCCGCATTGTCCAGGGCTTGATCGAGGCCAAAGAGATGGATCCGGTCGTGGTGCTGGATGAGATCGACAAAGTGGGCCGCTCCCAACGGGGAGATCCCACTGCGGCGTTGCTGGAGATTCTTGATCCGGAGCAAAACAGTCACTACCGGGACTATTATCTTAATTTCCACATCGATCTTAGCCGGGCGATCTTTATCGCTACGGCCAATGATGTAGGCCGCATCCCGGCTCCTCTGCGCGATCGGATGGAATTTATCGGGCTTAACAGCTACACGCCCAGAGAGAAATTTGAGATCGCCCGCCGTTATCTGATTCCGCAGGAGAGCAAAAAGCACGCACTGCGCAAAAACGAAGTGATTCTGACCGATAAAGCCCTGCGCAAATTGATCGAGGAATATACGCGGGAAGCGGGTGTGCGCAATCTGCGCCGCCGCATCGCCGCGATCATGCGCAAAAGCGCGCGCATGATCCTCGAAGACCCCTCCATCGAGTCGGTACGTATTACGGCCAAAAAGCTCAAGAAATTTGCCGACAAAAAGGTCTTTGAGATCTCGCCGGTTGCTGCCCGTCCCCAGGTGGGTGTGGTCAATGGCCTGGCGTGGACTGCGGTCGGAGGGGATGTCCTCACCATCGAAGCGATCCGGATCAAGGGCAAAGGGATCCTGCAGCTTACCGGGAGCCTGGGGGATGTGATGAAAGAATCGGCGCGGATTGCGTACAGCGTGATCAAGATCCTGATTGATGAAGGGGTTTTGCCGGTTTCCCGTACCGAAATTCCCCGAACAGCCAAGGAGGAAGAAGAGGAAGCCCCGGTTGAGGCGAGTGAGGTCTATAAGCGTTACGATCTTCACCTGCATGTTCCCGAAGGGGCGACCCCCAAGGACGGTCCCAGTGCCGGCATTGCCATGGCGACAGCAATTGCTTCTATTCTCAGCGGCAGGGAGGTGGACAATCAGATTGCCATGACCGGTGAACTGACACTGACAGGAAAGGTCCTCCCCATCGGCGGGCTCAAGGAGAAGCTGATCGCTGCCTACAAAGCCGGTGTTACGCGCGCGCTGATCCCGCAAAAAAATCTTGAAAGAGACCTGGAGGAGATCCCCAAAGAGGTAAAAAGAAGCGTGAAGATTATCGGGGTGAGCCATGTGCGCGACGTGTTGGAGTGCGCACTGCTCCCAGGTTAATGTGGGGTCAGGAAGCCGGTGCCCACTGACGAATTTTTCGGATCAGTTCGTCTTCGTTGATCGGCTTGAGGAGGAAATCATCTGCACCCAGATCGTAGATGGCGGTTTTTTGTGTGTCGTCGGTAGTCAGCACAAGAACGGGGATGTTGCTGTTGGTGCTGTCGGATCGAAAAATCTTCAGAAATTCTTTGCCGTCAAGGACCGGCATGATGATGTCGAGCAGGACGAGATTGATCCCGGCATCCTCTTTGACGATCGTCAGGGCCTCGGAACCGTTTTCTGCTTCGACGGTTTCGCGAACAACATCGGGGTATTTTTTCAGAAGAGCCTGTAAAAGCTTTCGATTGATAAAATCGTCATCAACGATCAAAATTTTCAGATTCATGTAGTTACTCCAGGGTATTTAGAATGGATGCAATTGCATTTTGGGACATGAGCGAATCGACCTGCCTGCTGTTGAGGTCAGAGAAGAGTGCCGTGTTTTTGGGAGGAGAGGAGAGGATGATCAGGGTTTGGTTTTTGGCCAGAATCTCTTTGTTTGCCATGGTAATGAAATCATCATCCGCGAAAATGGCCTGATAGGGGCGGACCTGGATCGCTGCATCAAATTCCGCAGGAGAGGAGACGACCGTCGCATTACGCTGCATCGTATCGAGAAGCCGCGCGATGATCTTACTGCTGAGCGCGGAATGTTTGGCGATCAGAATCTCTCCCGGTTGCCGGGGGGCAGAGGAGGATACGGGGGATGCGGGCTCGGGTGCGGGGGTCTGTTCCGTCTTTGCAGGGGTTTCCTGGGCCGGAGGCGGCGTCGAAGGGGCGGATGTTTTTCCGATGCTGGCTTTGTTGGAGAGGAATTTGTTCAGGACGTAGAGGAGCTCGTTCATCTCGATGGGTTTGGAGACGTATTCATCCAGACCCTCGGAGAGGAAACGCTCCCGGTCGCCCTTGAGCGCGTTGGCGGTCAGTGCGACGATGGGGACATGGGGAAGGTCATTTTCTTTTTCGTATCTAAGAATGGCGTGGGTCGCTTCGACACCGTCCATGACCGGCATCTGAATATCCATGAAGACAATGTCATAGTTTCCGGACTGCCGCTGATCCAGTGCCTCCTGGCCGTTGTTGGCCAGTTGGGTCTCCAGCCCCATGCTCTCCAGAATGTTCTGGATGAGGCGCTGGTTGATGGCGTTGTCTTCTGCGATCAACGCTTTGGCTTTGAATGTCGCTTTGGCGATGGTGGCTTCAGGCTGTTCTTCATCGGTCTCTTCTGTGTGGGTTTTGGACTGGAGCGCCCGGACAAGCTTGGTGGGGGTGAGCGGGCGGAAAATAATGCTGTCCTGTTCCACATTGTACGATTCGGCGGTTTTGCGATGGGAGATGTCCGAGATCACGATCAGCCGCTCGCGATCAATGTGCTCGATGGCTTGGAGCGCCTCATCGGTGGCGTGACCCGTATCGATGATAATGAAGGAGTCCGGCTGGGTCTGGAGCAGCTCCTTAAGCCGAGGCATGGTGGTGAAAGTTTCGACCTGGGCACCCATGAAATGCAGATAGCTGTTGAGACTTTTGTCCAGGGCCGTGGTGGGGTCACTGATGTACTGACCCACCTCAATGTCGGCAAATTTGTTTTGGAGTATCCCCTCGGAGACGGGGACCTCTTCTAAGGGCAATACGAACGAGAAGACACTCCCTTTGTCTTTTTCGCTTTCGACCTGTATGGTCCCGCCCATCAGCTCGATGTATTGTTTGGCAATGGTGAGTCCCAGACCGGTCCCGCCGTATTTGCGTGTGGTATCGACATCGGCCTGCGTAAAGGGTTTGAAGATCTGTACGGTCTGTTCTTTGGTCATGCCGATCCCGGTATCGGTGACACGGAATTCGATATGCGCCAGACCGTTTTGGGAATCTTTTCGCAGAATCTCGAGGCCCACTTCGCCTCCCGGATTGGTGAACTTGATCGCGTTGTTAAGCAGGTTGATCAGCACCTCGCGGATTTTGGAGGGGTCCCCTTTGAGTTTGGGG
>CAYSQV010000145.1:0-3789 GCA_964433295.1 uncultured Nitratifractor sp.
CCTCATCGACGATCATGACCAGCTCATAATGGCGAAAATCGGTAAAATTGGTCGCATCATATAAATCCCGCGCATTGTCGACGATACAGATAAAATATCGGCCGATCTCCCGCTCGAACTCTTCAGACATCTTGTCGTCAAAACCTACTGTGAGTATTCTCATTCCTGTGCTGCCTGCTTTTTGAAAAGATTAGAAATATTCGAAATTTTGCCTGCCCGTTTTCGTAGTCATTCAAGACAGAATCTCTCATTTAGTAGTGCATTTATATCTAAAACAAGCTTATTTAAAAATAAAAGTAACACGTTTGTAACAATAAGTATCCCCTTGACTCACACCGGTACGGTCGCCCGGATATAGACGCGTTTGGGGGCGGGATAGCCTTCAACGGTCTTGCCCGGGTCATCCGGATCGAGGAAATCCTCGAGACTCTGTGAGGCGATCCATTCGGTTTTTCGCTGTTCGGTGCGATCGGTCGTTTTGATCTCAAGCACCTCCACCTGTGCAAAGCCGGCACGGTAACACCAGTTTTTGAGTGCATTGACCGTGGGGATAAAATAGATGTTGCCGATCTTGGAATATCGGTCGCGTGGCGTAAGGCACACCTCCTCCTCTCCATCGATCATAAAGGTATCGAGGATCAGTTCACCACCGGATTCAAGTCCCCGGTAGAGTGATTTGAGTGTAGCGATCGGATCGGGACGATGGTAAAGCACCCCAAGGCAAAAAAGAATATCGAAACGATGTTCATAGTGCTCCACATGCTCCACGCCCAACATTTCATAGACAATACCGCTCTGAAGAAAATGGTCGATAAACCGAAACTGGGAACAGTAGACCGCCGAAGGATCAAAGCCGACCAACTTGGCAGGATTTTGCGTCTGCATCCGGAAAAGATAGTAGCCGTTGTTGCATCCGATATCCCCGACGATTTTGTCCCGCAGGTCAAAATGGGGCTCGAGAAGGTTGTATTTGATCTGGCTTTGCCATTCACTGTCAATGAAGAGTTCCCCCAGACGGAACGGCCCTTTGCGCCAGGGCATCAGCAGACGGGCGGTCTGCTCGATCTGCATACCGTACTCGGCTTCAAAGGCCGGATCGAGATCGACTCCGACCGTATCATCCAGATACACCGCATTGACTTGGGGCTCGGGGAGCGCGGCGATCGCCTCCTGGAGAGGAGCAATGTTCTTCCAGCCAAGCCATTTTTGGCGTTCCTGACGAAGCGTATCGAGATTCATTCGGAATGATTCCGGATCAACCGGTGCGCGGACTTTCGCACCCTACTTTACAACCGCTTTGAGGATCTTCTGCTCTTTGAGCGGACGATCCCCTGGACCGGTTTTTGCCTGCTCGATCTTTCTGACCACCTCCTGGCCCTGAATCACCTCGCCGAAAATCGTATAGCCGCCATTGAGGTGGGGAGTGGGCACGGTGGTGATAAAAAACTGGCTTCCGTTGGTGTTGGGACCCCGGTTGGCCATCGCCAGCAGGTAAGGACGGTCAAAGACCACATTGGGGGCGTATTCGTTCTTGAACTCTTTGTGCCAGATCGACTCTCCGCCCCGTCCGGTACCGGTGGGATCGCCTCCCTGAATCATAAAGCCTTTGATCACCCGATGGAAAATTACACCATTGTAGTAGCCGTTTTGGGCATGCGTGACGAAATTCTTCACTGCCAGCGGAGCGATCTTGGGAAACATTTTGAGGACGATGGTCCCCTGATTGGTCTGCAGCTCTACGACCGGTCCCTTCTCCCCCGCCCACGCAACAGCCAAGCCGATCCAGACAAAAAGCAACCAGCGCTTCATATCGTATCCTCCTCACAGGTAATACCGAGTTCATGCAACACATGCTCGAAAAAATCCCCGGCCTCCGCATGAAACCCGTCATGAAATTCGATGTAAATACTCTGGATATCTTTGCGATCGGTTGAGATCTTCTCGAAAATAAAAGGCTTCTTGGTCGTCACGGCCTTGGCATGTTCGACCGCCTCAATGATTTTTTCTTTGAGCTCCGGATTGTCTCCAAAGATCAAACTCAGGCCTTCGTACTGCTCTTCCATGCGCATGTGCGCTTTGATGGTTTGTGTCATGGTTCCTTACCTTGCGTAATTGATCGCCCGTGTCTCACGGATGACGTTGACTTTAATCTCTCCCGGATATTGTACCTTATCTTCGATTTGCTTTGCAATGGTGTGGCTCAGATATGCGGCGGTGTTGTCATCGACTTTGCCTGCATCGACAAAGACCCGGATCTCCCGTCCGGCGTTGATCGCGTATGCCTGTTCGACCCCTTCGTGCCCCAGCGCGATCGACTCGATCTCCCGTACCCGCTTGGTGAAGCTTTCGAGTACCTCACGCCGTGCACCCGGACGTGCAGCACTGAGTGCATCGGCCGCACAGACCGCCGCACTCTCGACGCTGTCAGGTTCGACATGACCGTGGTGGGCCAGGATCGCATTGATGACCGTGGGATGTTCGTTGTACCGGCGGCACACCTCAACCCCCAGATCGACATGCGACCCGCCAAAATCCTGTGTCAACGCTTTGCCGATGTCGTGCAGAAGGCCCGCCCGCAATGCCAATTTCTCGTCTCCGTCCATCTCGGCAGCCATCACCCGGGCAAGACGGGCCACTTCAAGGGTATGTGCCAGGGCATTTTGTCCGTAGCTTGCACGGTATTTGAGGCGGCCGATGAGCTTGATCAGCTCTTCATGCATCGGGAAAAGCCCCAGATCGATCACGACATTTTCCCCCTCCTCGTAGATCTTTTGCTCAAATTCCGCCTGCACTTTTTCGTGCACCTCTTCGATCCGTGCAGGATGGATACGACCATCCTCGACCAGGATCTCGATGACACGGGTCGCAATGGCCCGGCGGTAGAGATTGAAATTGCTCACTACGATCACACCGGGTGTCTCGTCGATGATGATGTCAACGCCCAGCAACTGCTCGAGGCTTTTGATGTTGCGCCCCTCTTTGCCGATAATGCGCCCCTTGTGTTCGTCGCTGGGTAGATTAACGACGTTGATCAGCCGCTCTCCGGCAAACTCCCCGGCATAGCGTGTCGTCGCCTGCGCCAGAATATAGTTGGCGTTGCGTTTGGCCTCATCCTGGGCAATTTTCTCCTGCTTGCGTACAATGGCGGCGATGGCGTTTTTGCTTTGTTCTTCCACCCGTTTCAGGACAAAGGCCCGAGCCTCTTCGGCCGTCAGCGAAGCCAGATTTTCCATTTTGGCAATCGCCTCGGCAATGGTCGCTTCTTTTTGTGCTTCGAGTTCCTCGAGATGCGCGCGACGCTCTTCAAGCTGATTGAGCATCTGCTGAGCTTTCTCTTTTTCGGCATCGCTCTCCCGCCCTTTGAGGATCGTCTCCCGCTTACGTTTTTCGAGTTCTTCGTAACGGCGGGTGTACTCTTTTTCGAGTTCAATCTCCTGGCTTTTGACCTCCACGCGCGCATCCTGCAGCAGCCGATCGGCTTCGTTGGTGATCGCTTTGGCTTTGGCTCTGGCTTCCAGTTCCAGGTAGGCAAATTTTTTTCTTGCCCCCAGCCGTGCCGCCGCAAACCCAAGCGCAAGCCCAAGCAGCAGTGCCCCCAGGGCCATCACTGTCGTCGTCATAAACATAGTGTTTTCCTCTCTCTCGTTTGGAGCGCCGTTATCCCCTCACCGTCGGTCTCATCGACCGGTCACGATCTCATCGGCCCGTACATCCCATGCATCGGTAATCACCGTCGGACTGTACTGCCCGATCCGCTGCACAAATACCACGTGCGCGATCCGGTCACTC
>CAYSQV010000146.1:0-3781 GCA_964433295.1 uncultured Nitratifractor sp.
GTGACAAGTCTGGAGGTAATGGCTCCGGGAGCGGCGGTCTCATACTCCGCCAGCGATACCCGCTCCAGATGGGCCAGCGCATCGGTACGGATCCGGAAGGATATCGCTTTGGAAACCCCGAGAAACGTCCGCACCTGCGCGACATTGAGCACCACGCCGAGCGCACGCATCGCCAGCGTTAATATCAGAAAAAAGAGCAGATACCCCGTGATGCTCATCGGTGCGATGTGTTCGGCCACCCATCCGGTCATCGTATCGCTCTTGTGCAGCAGCAATTCATCGACCAGCACCGGGATAAAAAGCGGGATCGTAACGGTCAGAAGTGTCGCCGCGATCGCCAGCAGGTTGCCCCGCAGCAGAGCGCTGCGGTAGCCAAGTGCCTGATCGATGAGTTTGCGAACGGTACAGGAGTTCATAGGATTCCGTTGTGTTTTTGAGAGGTATTATAGCGTAAGGAATTGAGAGTGTTGCGCACGATTCACCCGGTTTGTTACCTATTAAGCGCTATAATTCCCCCAGACCAATTCAGGACCTCCTATGCAATACTATACCTATATCCTCGCGTTTCATGTCATCTCGATCATTTCGTGGATGTCGATGCTCTTTTATATGCCCAGGCTGTTTGTCTATCATGTCGAACACCGCGACAAGCCGGATTTTGTCGCCGTGGTCACGATCCAGGAGGAGAAACTCTACCGCGTCATCGGCTTCCCGGCTTTTGTCGCTTCGCTCCTGAGCGGTCTGCTGCTCCTGTGGCTCAATCCTGCGTTGCTGCACCAAAACTGGATGCTCCTCAAGCTCCTTCTTGTGACCCTGCTGATCGCGTACAGTTTTAGCATGGACTATTACCGGAAAAAACTGGCCGAAGACCCCACCCTTCATGATGGCCAATTCTTCCGGGCCTACAACGAAGTCCCCACCCTGCTCTATCTCCTGATCGTCGCCTATGTCATCACCAAAAGCACCCTTCCGTTCTACAGCCTCGCGGTCATCGCGCTGTTTGGTTTCATTATCTACAAGATCGCCACACTCAAAAAGGACCCCAAATCAAAAAAGCCCTCTACGCACTGATCGCCATTGTACTGCTGGTGTTCCTGGCAGGTATATACAAATTCGACTATCTCGCTTTTTGGCCCGGCTATACCGTGGACGGCAACCCCATCCCGGTCCACCACCCCGATGATCTGTGTGACGAGTACGGCCATCGCTACCGCACGGCGGCCGAAGCCGAGGCTGCCGGCCTCAAGCCGGCCCAATACGGCGCCACCTACTGTCCGGAATACAAGATGGACCCCAGCTGGGACCGCAACCACGACGGCATCAACGACTGCTACGCAGACAATAGCTGCGGCCCCGATCAGGACTACATGTCTCCACGCCGATAAAACCCTCATCGGCTGATTAAGCCATCCTAATGTACAATGTTTCTGCAACGAATCAAAAAGGAGCACCCATGCAACGACTCAAATCCCTCGCGGCAGTTGGGGTGATCACCGCCCTTACCCTCGGCGCACATGCCGACGAAAAAAAGGTCAAGTGGAAGATCGCCACCACCTGGGGCAGCACCGCCACCCCGATCATCACCGGTGCCGAAAACATGGCAAAATATGTCAAAGAGATGAGCGGAGGCAACTTCATCATCCGTGTCGATTCGGCCAACAAGCACAAAGCCCCCATGGGGATTTTCGATATGGTTCGAAACGGCCAGTATGAGATGGGCCATACCACCTCTTATTTCTGGAAGGGCAAGGACATCGCGCTGATGCCTTTTACCACCATGCCGTTTGGGATGACCGCTCCTGAGCGGATGGCCTGGATGGAGTTTGGCGGAGGCAAAGAGCTCATGAAACGTGCCTACGACAAGTACGGGATGCTCTCCTTCCAAGGCGGCAATACCGGCAACCAAATGGGCGGCTGGTTCAAAAAAGAGATCAAAACCGTCGAAGACCTCAAAGGGCTGCGTATGCGGATTCCCGGTTTTGCCGGCGAAGTGATCTCCAAGCTCGGTGTCTCCGTCACCAACATCCCTCCCGGAGAGCTCTACACCTCTCTCGATCGCGGCACCATCGATGCGTTGGAGTGGGTGGGACCCGGAATGGATATCAAAATGGGCTTTCACAAGATCGCCCCTTACTACTACACCGGCTGGCATGAGCCTGGCGCCGAGGCGCAATTCCTGGTCAACAAAAAGGCCTTTGAAAAACTGAGCGATCAGAACAAAGCGATCCTCAAGCGTGCCATGCGTCTGGCCGCTTACCGGATGTACATCGAGTTTTACCACATGAACAGCGAAGCGTGGGCCGCAATGAAAAAAGACTATCCCCACATCAAAGTCAAGACCTTCCCCAAGCCCATTCTCGACAAACTGCGCCAGATCAACGACGAGCTCGTCGCCAAATACAGCGCCGAGAACCCCCTCTTCAAAGAGACGATCGAATCCCAGCGCGCCTACATGAAAAAAGCCCGCGCGTGGACCCGCATCTCCGACCTGGACTACATCCAGGAGCATTGATCCTCCGGCGGGCACCCGCCCGCGGATTTTTCGCACACGCCCCGATAGACGATCTCAATCGGGCGTGACCGCCTCCAGTACCCCACGCAGATCTTTTTGTGTCACCACGTGCGTCGCCCGATCGACCAGTATCGGCCGGGCTCTAAAAGCCACACGCGTATCGGCATGGGCAAACATGCTCAAATCGTTCGCCCCGTCCCCCACCACAAGGGTATCTTCCCGCCCGATCCCCATGAGCTTCTGCAGCCGCACCAGCATATCCCCTTTGGCGTCGCTGTACATCATCTCACCCCCCACCTCTCCGGTGAGTTTGCCGTGCTCATCCACATAAAGAAAATTGGCAAAATCAGCATCCAGCCCCAGACGCTTCGCCATCGGTTCGGTCGCCTGCCGGAATCCGCCGGAGAAACAGATCACTTTGTATCCGGCAGCTTTGAGCACATCCACCGTCTCCGCTGCTCCGGGCATGACGGGGAGATTCTCACAGATTTCTTGCGCGACCGATACCTCAAGCCCCTCGAGGAGTCTGGCGCGCGCTACCAGCGAGGTGAAAAAGTCCATCCGCCCCGCCATCGCCTCCTCGGTGATGGCAGCCACCTCTTCGCCCAGCCCCAGCGCCTCGGCAAAAAAGTCGATCGTCTCACCGTCCATCAAGGTCGAATCAAAATCAAATACCGCCAGTTTCATGTTGTGCTCTCTATGTTTATTTGGGTAGAATTATAGCCAAATAATCTGTTATGGGAGCGCCCATGTTTGAACAATTCTGCCAAACCCTTACCGGAGATTCCCCATTTGTCTCGGTCGAAATCAACCCGCCACATGGAGCAAGCATATCCCAAATTATCGATGATATTAAAAAGTATAAGCTTCATGAGAAAGTCTCCGCTTTCTCCGTGACCGACAACGCCCTTGCACGCCTGAAGATGTCGGCAGTACTCTCTGCCATCAAACTCCAGCATGCGTTTGATCTGCCGGTGATGGCCACGATGAGCATGCGCGACCGCAACAAACTCTCCCTCCAATCTGAGCTGCTTGGAGCCAACGACTTCGACCTGCGCCTCATTCTCGCCCTTACCGGCGATCCGGCCAAGCTCTCCGACCAGCCCGAGGTCAAGGGCGTGCTGGAGCGCGACAGCACGCTGCTGCTGAGCATCATCTACCGCCTCAACAACGGCACCGACTACTCCGGCCAGCCCCTCGATCCCGCTCCCACACCGCTCTACCCCTTTGCCGTGAGCGACGCGACAGCCAAAAACATGAAAAACATCC
>CAYSQV010000147.1:0-3779 GCA_964433295.1 uncultured Nitratifractor sp.
AGCTTGAGCGGGTCAGGCAGCTGGCATATGTTGAGATTGTTGAGGAGATGGCCGAGGCCAATATCGTTGTCGATGCGTTGTTTGGGGCGGGACTTTCCCGTCCGTTGGAGACAGAAGCGCAGTCGATCGTGGAAGCGATGAACGATCTGGGCGGGACGAAAATAGCCTGTGATATTCCGACGGGACTGGATGCTCAGGGCTTTATCGATTCGGTGGCATTTGAGGCAGACTGGACTCTGACCATGGGCGCACGCAAAGAGGCGCTTTACACCGACATGGCCAAAGAGGTGGTCGGCCGTATCTGGCGCATTGATCTGGGGGTGCGTTACAATGAGTATACCCGAGACATGCCTATCAGCAGCTATCTCCTGCGGCGGAGTGATCTGATGTTGCCGACACGGGAATTTTCAAAAACCGCCCACAAAGGTCATTTTGGGCATGCGGTGATTTTGTGCGGAGAAAAAGAGGGAGCCGGTATCCTGGCAGGTATGGCGGCCGTGCGGTATGGTGCGGGCCTGACGACGCTGGTGTCGCATGGGCCGACCACTTCACCCCCGCATCTGATGCACGCGACCGAAATACCGGCCAAAGCCTCGGCTTTGGCGGTCGGCATGGGTATGGGGCATTATTTTGAGGAGGCGTTTCTGCGCAAGAGTATCATCCAGAGCCATGTGCCGGTGGTATTGGATGCTGACAGTTTTATGCATCCGCCTCTGCTGGAGATTTTGGAGCAAAAGGAGCGTCCGGTCGTGCTCACCCCTCACCCAAAAGAGTTTACGGTTCTATGGAAGAATCTGACCGGGGAAAGCCTCTCGGTTGAGCAGGTGCAGGCCGATCGGTTCGGGACGGTCCGCCGTTTCCAGGCACGCTATCCCCATGCGACCTTGCTGCTCAAGGGGGCCAATATGCTTATTGCCCAGGAGGGGAAGATCCACATCAATCCTTTTGGTTCTCCCCGTTTGGCCAAAGGGGGAAGCGGGGATGTGCTCAGTGGACTGATCGTGGCACTTCTCGCGCAGGGTTATACCGCTTTGGATGCGGCGATACAGGGATCGCTGGCGCTGACGGCGACAGCCGAAAGGTATAAGGGGGCTGACTATGCGATGGCCCCCGATGATCTGATCAACGGGCTGGTTATGCTGGGATCCGCAGGGTGAATACGGTCGCCGTTTTGTTCAGCGGAGCGGGGAGCAATCTCGCCTATCTCGCAGAGCACCTTCCGGCGTACGGTATGCGTATCGCTGTGGCATTGACGAATCGCCCGGAGGCTGGAGGCATTGCGGTTGCTCGACAGTATGGTCTTCCGCTGGAGATGGTGCCGTCCGCCGCTTATACGGATCGTGCAACTTTCGATGCGGAGGTGGTGGCACGGCTGGAGCGGTATGATCCCGATCTGACGGTGCTGGCCGGATTTATGCGGATCCTGACCCCGGTCTTTACCGATCGGATTCGCGCGATCAATCTCCATCCCTCTCTTCTGCCGCGCCACAAAGGGCTGGACGCGATCGCGCGGAGCTGGGAAGATGGATATGAGGAGGGGGGCGTGAGTGTCCACTGGGTCACCGGAGAGCTTGATGGGGGGGCGCTCATTCTCCAGCTCTCAGTGGCCAAAAGCGCATACGGCAGCTATGCCGAGTACGAAAGGGCGATTCGTCGCCTCGAAAAAGCGGCACTCCTGCGGGCCGTGATACAAACAGCAGGGGAGAAAAAAGCAAACAATAGGAGGCCTACAGCGCCCGCCCCGTAATGCCCGTATAAGGCTGATGCGAGAGCCGGACGGTGCCCGAGGAGGTCGCATCGGTACTCCACAGTTCAATGCTCCCCTTGCGCATGACATAAAACAAAATCCGGTCGTTGACCTGGGTGACAGGGACGATGAACTGTGTATCGCTTGTGAACGCAAGCAGAGAACGGGTGGAGGTTTTGTCTCCTTGACTGATCCAAAGTTCAGGGCCGATCAGGCCGCTGCTTGCGACAAACAGCAGTTTATCGTTGATGCTTCCGAGGGCATGAATATTGGCTTGGGAATTGATAGAGGTGACCGGTTGGGGCTTGGCACTTTTGTCTATGAACATGACTTTGCGTGTATCGTTGGAAGTGGTGGTGTAGAAAAAACCGGATGTTGTGGTGCCAAGAGGGAGCAATTCTTTGGTATTGAGACTCTCTACGTGAGTCGTCCCCTCTGGGGTGCCGTTGCTGATCCAGAGACCGTATTTGTTTGATCCGGAGCGTGCGGTGAAGTAGAGATTTCCCTGCGAATAGATCAGGTGTCGCGGGGATGCGTCATCTTCACCTTCGTAGATATCCTTGACCATATGAGTACCCTCATCGGTACCGTCACTGACCCAAAGTTCGATGCCGTTGGTGTTGTTGTCAGCAACAAAAAAGAGCCGATCGCCTGCAGGGGTAAGCGACTGAATCCGACTGCTGGAGGATCCGGGGCGGATATCTTTGACCATATGAGCACCCTCATCGGTACCGTCGCTGACCCAGAGTTCGCTGCCGTTGGTATCGTTGTCGGCGACAAAAAAGAGCTGATTACCATTAGAAGTCAAGTTGTGGGGTTGGCTCCCCTCTTGAATCCCCGAGCGGATGTCCTTGACCATGCGGGTGCCCCCAACGGTACCGTCACTGATCCAGAGTTCCCGTCCATGTTTCCCGTCATCCAGAGCAAAGTATTGCCTGCCATTTGCAAGGACAGCGAAGCCATCGGCAGGCAGCTCCCTGTTAGTATAATAGAGACCACTGAGGCGCGTGCTTTTTTTGCGGGAATTTACAGAGATATAGGCGGGCTTTACCTGGGAATAGGCGAGGCTGTTTTGTGTCGTGGGCGGTGAATAACCCAGCATGACCGTTCCGTCCACTGTGCCGTTGCTTTTCCAGAGGGGATAAAGAGAATTATGCTCGTTGTCGTGCAGGAAGGGTTGATGAAAGAAGAGATCATCGCCAATGATGGACATGTGGTATGCTGCCCCATTAGAGGTGCGGAGCTTGAGAGTGCCATCATCGGTGCCGTCGCTGCTGTAGAGGCTGTAGTTACTGTCCGTGTTTTTGCCATAAACATAGAGTCGATCTCCTGCAGCAATCAGCGATTTGAGTGTCTGAACGGCCTGGCCGGAGAGATCCGTGACAGTAGAGGTGCCTGATGCAGAGCCGTTGCTCTCCCTGAGCAAGGCCCCATCGGTGTAATAGAGCTTCTCTTTCATGACGGCCATTGCGTTGCCATGCGTAGCTGCGAGTACAGCCGATGTCCCCTCAAGCGTACCGTTACTCTCCCAAAGAGCTGTACCGTTGCCATCGTTGGCAAAAAAGTAGAGTTTGTTGTGAAAAACTGTGAGATGGGAGGGGTTGGAACCTGTGGTTCCATCGCGAATGTCTTTGACGAGTTTGGTGTTGGCTTTGGTTCCGTCGGTACGCCACAGTTCGGAACCGTAGCTACCTTCCTTTTGCACAAAAAAGAGCGTATTGTTGATGTCAGTTAGCTCTCCAATGCTGGCGTTTCGTCCCAGGTGCACGAGCTCGATCGTGCCCGCCTTTGTCCCATCGGTGCGCCACAGCCGTTGGCCGGAGTAATCGTTGGCAGTGATATAGACATAGACTCCCGAACGCACCATCTCAGTCGGGTACTGCGAATATCCCAAATGTTTAATCCTGTCGGTCCCTTCCTCGGTACCATCGCTGACATAGAGATAGCCGCGTGTACTCAAAAACAAGGTGTTGTCCACTGCCAGCATCGCGGCGGATTTAGAGGTGACATAATATGCGGCCAAAGCGTAGAT
>CAYSQV010000148.1:0-3750 GCA_964433295.1 uncultured Nitratifractor sp.
GTTTAGGGCGATGCCGGGCTTTTACCTCTGGCGACCGGCCGATGCGACCGAGAACGTCGAAGCGTGGAAAACAGCACTCAGGATAAATGCTCCTCATGGATTTGTCCTCTCTCGCCAAAAGCTAAAAACTCTCAAACCCACCCGTGATTTTGGTGAGCCTTCGCGCGGAGCCTATATCGTCAAAAAAAGAGAGAACGCGGTGCTTACTATCATGGCCAGCGGATCGGAACTGATGCCTTCCTTGCAGGCTGGGTGTTTCCTGGAGCAGATGGGCATAAATGCCAATATCGTCTCAGTGCCGTGTTTTGACCTGTTTGATGAGCAGGACGAGGCGTACAAACAAGCGGTCATCGATCCGTCCACCAAAGTCCTTGCCGTCGAAGCTGCCAGAGGGTTGGAATACTACAAATACGCTGATGACGTGATGGGGATGGAGACCTTCGGTGCCAGCGCACCCGCCGGAGAGCTCTTCAAGCGCTACGGCTTTACGATCAAAGGGATTAAAAAGCGTGCCGCCGCCCTGATGGGGGTGGAGAATAAGCCTGTCACGATCGAGAAGCTTGGGGAGGCGTAAGGCGCGGGCGTGAGCCCGCGTGTGTTACGTGCTACGTGTTGCGAAAAGGTTGTATGAACAATAAAAGAAACAATCGAGCGGAACACGTAGCACATAGCATATAACACGCAATACGCTAATACAAAAACCCAAACAACCACAGAGGAATACGTTTCGGATGGTCGCTTACAAGGGTGTCGACGACACGGTAGGCGTTGCGCAGCTCATCGAAGATCTCGACATCACCGGGGGTGTAATTGAGCTGGAAACGCCATTTGCCATTGACAAAAAAGAGGCCGTCTTTGGTCGCGGTGATCCTGGCCAGTGCGCTGAGCTGATTGACAAAAAAGGTCTCTCGGATATGCTTGACATCGGAAGCAGCATTGTAAAAGATCTGTAGATTGGTATTGTCGATGTAGATGCGGGCGGGTTTGGTCTTTTGCTTGGTGTCCTTATCCGCGGTGCCGACGAGTCGCAGCATCCCCCCCTCTTCCATGTAGCGCAGATAGTCGTAGAGCTTGACCCGGCTGATGTCGGCCGCTTCGGCGATCCTGGAGAGGTTGACGTTGTCGGGGTCGGTTTGGCTGAGGACTTCAAGGACGCGGCGCATCTTGTAGGTGTATTTTTGTTCGATCAGACCGGTGGTCACAAGGTCATGATCGAGGGTGTCGTTGAGGGAGTTGAGCATGGTGCGGATGTAGGTCTGACGGGGATCGGTATGGCCGGGGTAGTAGCCGCGCCGGAGATAGGTACGGATCCCTTTGGCGATGTCAAACTGTGTCGAGAGCTCCTGAGCGATCCGCTGGTGATTTTCAAGCAGATCCCGGAAGCCGATGACCGGGAGAGGCTTTTCCCGGCCGATGGACATCAGCTCCCGGAAGGAGAGTCCCTGTACCCGGTGGAGTGTCAGGCGCGCACCCAGTCCACCGGTATGCATCGCCGGACTTCCGGCAAAAAGGATTTGCATCCCCAGCACTTTGTCATAAATTGCTTTGAGGGTTTTTTGGAAATGGGGGTGTTTGTGGATCTCATCGATCAGCAGATATCGGATCCCCTGCTTGTGCAGCTCTTCGGCGAACTCGACCAGGTCGGTGTTGGCCAAAAAGGGGTAATCGAGGGTAAAATAGAGCACTTTATCTACTCCATGCTCCTGACGCAGCGCCTTGCATCGTTGCAACAGCAGGGTGCTTTTGCCCATTCCGCTGGCACCGATAAGTCCGATGAGGCGGTCGTGTCCCTCGATGGCAGAATAAAGCCCCCGTTTGTAAGTGTCGATGAGGGTATGGAGTGTCTCTTCTTCGTACTGTCTGAGTCGTTTCAGCATAAAACCCACCTTGTGTAAATAGTTGTTTACAGTTTTGAAATGATAGCAGGATGTTGATTAGAATTTCAAAGCGCACAATGAAATGGGTATTCGAGTGGACGCAGGGGTCAGCGCCGCAGCAGAACCCCGCGGATCGTGTCGCCGTCGAGCAGGTCGTTGTCAAATTTGACGACGATGAGCTCTTCGGTCTCGTTGAGGTAATAGTCGGTAATGCCGTTGAGGCGTTTGAGGGCATCGATTTTGGTCTTGTCAAACGCATCAAAAGGGAGGAAGACATTGTCCCGCACACCGGGACTGCGCATTCCGACGATCCACAGGGCCCACACAGCCGTCACCGTCAGTACCATGATCGCCACTCCGCCGCGGCCGAAATGCTCATAGGCATAGCCGCCGATGGCACCGCCGAGGAAGATCCCTACATAAGCAAATGTGTTGGCGACGCCGAGTGCCGCACCCTTTTGGTGAACTTTGGCGAATTTGCTCACGAAGCTTTGCAAAAGCGGCTCAAACATATTGAACCCGATGAAGAAAAAGGTCGCTCCCACCCCAAACCAAAAGAGCGATCCCGACCAGCCCATCAGCGCAAACGATGCCGCCACAAATGCGATGGAGATGAGAAACACCTCTTTGCCTTTGTTGTATTTCTCGCCAAACACCGCAGCCGGCCCCATCGCGATGATACCGAAAAAGACTGCCGGCAGATAGACCTTCCAGTAGTGTTCGGCCCCGAGCCCAAAATGTTGCTTCATCACTACAGGGATGAGGAAAAACGCGATCGCCATCGTGGAACTGTGGAACAGGAAGGTGATGTACATCCGTACCAGATCTTTGTCCCTGAAAACATGCTTGATCCTGGCTTCCTCTTCGCTGTAGCTGTGGACGATGGTGGGGGGTTCGGGTACCGCGGTAAAGAGGATCGCCAGCGCCGCCAGTGCAAGGATTCCTGTCAGCCAAAAGAGCGCACTGACCGAGTAGAAGCCTCCCACAATGGGGCCGATGATCATCGCCGCAGCAAACGACATCGCGATCGTCATCCCCATGACTGCCATGGCATGGGCCCGCTGATCTTCGCGGACATGGTCGGCGATCATGGCTGTCACCACTGATCCGATAGCACCGGCTCCTTGCAGAAAGCGCCCAAAGAGCAGCCAGTAGATGTTGGGCGAGAGGGCACAGATGGCCGATCCGGCCGCAAAGATCAGCAGACCGATCAGGAGGGTTTTTTTGCGTCCGATGCGATCACTGAGCACCCCGTAAGGTACCTGGAGAAGTGCCTGGGTGAGGGCGTATCCCCCTACGGCCATCCCTGCCAGTGTCGCCGTGCCGCCGGGCATCCCAAGGGCATATTGGCTCAGCACCGAGAGGACGATAAAGAGGCCGAAAAACCGCAAAGCGACAATGAGGCTCAGCGGCAGGACTTTTTTGAATATCTCTTTCATGGGTTTTCCTTGGAAAGTGGGATATAATTTTACAGGCGTATCCGTTTGATAACGGAGGATTATAGTCCGATTTAGATAAGAGAAGGTTAAGAAAATGCAACTAATCCTTGCAAGCGGCAATAAAGGTAAGCTTCGGGAGTTTCAGGCAATGTTCGATGAGCCGATCGTGCCCTTTGGGGAAGTGATGGAGCCGTTCGAGATTGTTGAAGATGGGGATACTTTTGCCGCCAATGCGCTCATCAAGGCGCGCGCTATTTACAATAAGCTTGCCGGGCGATACATTATTATATCTGATGACAGCGGCATCTCGGTCCCGGCTTTGGGCGGAGAGCCTGGGATCTACTCGGCACGCTATGCCGGAGAGGGTGCCAGCGACCGCGACAACCTCTACAAGCTCATCGACACGCTCAAATCCCGCGGGATCGAGCGTACTC
>CAYSQV010000149.1:0-3658 GCA_964433295.1 uncultured Nitratifractor sp.
AACAGGTTTTACTCTAAACCCGCCGCAGTTTTTCGGCCAATTGGGCGATGAGCTTATCTTCGACCCTTTCCCCCTCATTTGAAGCGATGTACCCCGGATAGGTCTCATAATACGTCTTGATGGTACTGGCGTGCTGCTGCCACTGGCCGCTTTTCATGTAGCCTGTGCCGTGCATGGGAAAGAGCTTGATGTGGGCATGATCGACCCCGGTGCCCTCCGTGATGAGCCCGACACGCCCGACGTCTTCGAAGTGATCGATGAGGATTTGAGATGCCTTTTTGGCTGCGAGCACGAAACGCCCCAGGAGATCATCGGGCAGGGCGAGCACGTCGCTGGGGTAGTGGGCTCTGGGGATGAGGACGCTAAATCCCTCGGTATTCGGCCAGAGTGACAGAAATGCCATAAACTCCTCATCCTCCCAAAAGATTCCCGGAGTATGGATCGACCCCTCTGCTATCCCGCAAAAGACACAGTGGCCGCGCTCGTCGGTGGAGGGGTAGGGGAGAGGCATGATTGTCCTTGATGTTTTTTCATATTATACGCAATAAATCAAAAAATATAAAACCACCACCAAATCGATATTTCCAAATGTAAAGTATGGGAGTGTGAACAAAAAATATTTGTGTATATGATCAAAATATATCAATGAATATCCATTTTTCGCTATAATCCTCAGTAAATAATATCAACAGGAAACCGCTATGCAAGATGTCGTCGCCTGGCTCAAAGAGCACGGCAATCTCAAAATCATCGATACTCCGCTTGATGTGGAGCTGGAGATCCCCCATATCGCGTATGTGGAGATCAAAAAGCCCGATGCGCGTCCGTTGCTCTTTACCCGTCCGGTGTGGCGAGAGAAGGGGATCGAGTACACGATGCCGATACTCATGAACATCTTTGCAAACAGAGAACTGACCCAGAAGATCCTGGGGCAGCATCCCGATGCCATAGCAAAAAATATTGACGGACTCCTCAAGCTCAAGCCTCCCAAAACGTTCAAAGACAAACTGGCGATGATCCCCCGGATGATCGCGCTCAAAAACGTCTTCCCAAAACGGCTGAAATTCAAAGGGGAGTGTCAAGAGGTGGTCATCCCCAAAGAGCAGGTCGATCTCGATACCCTCCCGATCCTCAAAACATGGGAAGAGGACGGCGGGCGGTTTATCACCATGGGGCAGGTCTATACCCGCAGTCTCGATGGCACGATGCACAATCTGGGGATGTACCGTCTTCAGCAGTACGGCAAGAATCGTCTGGGGATGCACTGGCAGATCCACAAGGACGCGAGCCACTTCTTCGATCAGTACCGTGATGCCGGGCTCAAGATGCCGGTTACTGTGGCCATCGGGGGCGATCCGCTCTACATCTGGAGCGCTCAGGCACCGATGCCGCATGGGATGTTTGAGATGCTCCTTTATGGCTTTATCCGCAACCGCAACGCCCAGCTGGTCAAATCGCTCACCAACGACATCTACATCCCCCGCGATGTCGATGTCGTGATCGAGGGATTTGTCGATCCCGAGGCGACCGAGATCGAGGGGCCCTTTGGCGACCATACCGGCTACTACACGCTGCGCGAGCCGTTTCCGGTGATGGAGGTGGAGACGATCACCATGAAGAAACAGCCGGTCTTTCAGGCCACCGTGGTGGGCAAGCCGCCGCTGGAGGACAAATACATGGGGTGGGCGACCGAGCGGATCTTTCTGCCGATGCTCAAGCCCATGGCCCCTGATCTTATCGACTACAACATGCCAGAAAACGGGGTCTTTCACAACCTTATTCTGGCCAAAATGGCGGTCCGTTACCCCGGTCATGCCCAGCAGTTCATGCACGCGTTTTGGGGGGTAGGGCAGATGAGTTTTGTCAAGCATGCTCTCTTTGTAGGGGCGGACGCACCCGAACTGACCGATTACCCTGCACTTGCCGAACACATTCTCAACCGGTTGACCCCTGAAAAGATCCTGATATCACAGGGCGTTGTCGATCATCTCGATCACAGCTCTCCCGAACAGTTTGTCGGCGGCAAACTCGGCGTGGATGCGACCGGAGACGAGGTGGACAGCGGAGTGGAACTGCTGCTGGAGGATGCCGAATTGCTTGCCCTTATCCAAAAGATCAATCCCCACGTCATTGCTCTGCGCCAATACATGACCCACACCCAAAACCCCATCTGTGTCCTTGCGGTTGACAAACAGCGCTCCCAGCAATACCTTATCTCCGATCTGCATAAGCTCAAAGTCTACATCAAAGTGCTTGTCATCGTCGATGCCTCTTCCAACGATCTGGACAATCCCTATATGCTCATTTGGCGGATCGTGAACAACATCGATGCCCGGCGGGATATCCGTCTCGAACCGTTTGTCGCGATCGACGCGACCCGCAAGGATACCCGGGACGGATACGATCGGGAGTGGCCGGGGGATACGCTGTGCACTCCGGTCGTGCTGGAGAGTCTGCAGGATCGGGGTCTGATCGACGTCGATGAGGCGTTTGTGAAAAAATGGGGGTTGATCTAATCGGATGAACAACGCGACGATTGGGCAAAAAGGGTTGGCGGTATTACTGACGCTTTTGTCGGCACTTCTGCTGGGATGGACGATGCCGGGCTACTCCCAGATGGGGTATCTTGGGTGGATCGCGCTGGTGCCGATGCTGGCGGTCATCGAGCTTTTTCCTCAGTGTCAAGCCCGCCGACTGACGATGATATTCGGTGTGCTCTTTTCGGCGATGGTGCATCGGTGGTATCTGAGCCTTTTTGGTGTGGGGCCGGGGCTGGCTATGGCGATCGGAGCGGGTACCTGGTATTCGCTGATGCTCTGGCTGGGGTTGCGTCTGCGTGAACGGATCGGGGGCCGGTGGGCGCTTTGGGTTTTGCCGATTGTCTGGTCGGCGATGGAGTTTCTCAAGTTTGTAACCCCGTATGTCGAGGAGTGGTGGTTTGTGCTCCTGGCCAAAAGCCAGTGGAGTTCGCCTGCGGCATTGCAGGTATTGAGTGTGACCGGTTTTATGGGGCTGAGCTTTGTACTGATGCTGAGCAATGTGGCGATCACCCGTCTGCTGGTGGCCGGGATCAAAAACAAACGGATCGACCGATCGGCACTGGCGGGTCTGGGAGTCGTCGCTGCGGTCGTGGGATGGGGCGCATCGGTGATCCCGGCAGCAACGGCGGCGGGGCAGCACTCTTTTGGGGTGACCTCGATCGTGGACATGTCGCTGGGGCTGATCCAGCAGGCCAGAGCGGGTCGCAGCGGCACCACCGCCACGATCCTCCGGATCGATCAGTCGCTCAGCGGGCAGGCGGCTTCGCCTGCGGCATTCATTGTCTGGCCGGAGAACAAAATGGATCCGGAGGATTATCCCGGCCTGACGGGGGCGATCGGGGCCTTTGCCCGGCAGCACCACAGTTATGTCGCGGCCAATGTCCTCCGCCGCGATACGGCGGGAGATCTGTACAATACCGTTCGTCTCATAGGGCCGGATGGCCGTACGGTCGGCTATTCGGACAAAACCCATCTCTTCAGCAGCGAGATCAAGGCCGGATACACCGCCCGTACTGCGCCGCAGCAGGTGTGGGAGACCCCCTATGGAAAAGTGGGAATGGGGATCTGTTATGATTATCACTTTCTCGATACGGTGCAGGGGCTTGCACGACGCGGAG
>CAYSQV010000150.1:0-3641 GCA_964433295.1 uncultured Nitratifractor sp.
CTCGAATCCCCGACCTCCGGCTTATGAGACCAGCGCTCTAACCAGCTGAGCTACCCTGCCACTAAAGAAGAGTCGGAATTCTACCAAAGTTAATCTTTTTTGTCAATGGTAAAAAGTATATTCTATAAATTAACTCCATGACTCATTAAAGTTTAGTCATACTGACTCATTATTTTTTAACAATTTTTCAAAAAGTATTGACATTTTTAGGAAAATTGACTAAAATTACGCAAAATTTGAGAGAAAAGGAGTACACAATGACTTTCCAACCACTCGCCAATCGCGTCCTGCTCGAGCAGGAAGAGGAGAGCACCACCACCGCCTCGGGGATTATCCTCCCCGACAGTGCAAAAGAGAAGCCCCTCCAGGGCAAAGTGATCGCCGTCGGCCCTGACGCCGAAGAGGAAGGGATCAACGTCGGCGATACCGCCGTTTTCGCCAAATACAGCGGCACCGAGATCACGCTCGATGACAAAGAGCTCTTGATCTTGGAGAGCAACGAAATCCTCGGATTATTGAAATAAGGAGTCTATTATGGCAAAAGAAGTATTTTTCTCAGACAATGCACGCAACGGATTGTTCGCCGGTGTCACCAAGCTCGCCGATGCCGTCAAAGTCACCATGGGGCCTCGCGGCCGCAATGTGCTGATCCAGAAGAGTTTTGGCGCCCCCGCCATCACCAAGGACGGTGTCTCGGTCGCCCGGGAGATCGAACTTGACGATGCACTCGAAAACATGGGAGCCCAGCTCGTCAAAGAGGTGGCCAGCAATACCGCCGATGAGGCCGGAGACGGGACCACGACCGCGACCGTACTGGCACACAGCATCTTCAAAGAGGGTCTGCGCAACATCACAGCCGGAGCCAACCCCATCGAGGTCAAGCGCGGCATGGACAAAGCCAGTGCGGCCATCATCGACGCACTCAAAGCGATCACCGTTGAGGTCAAAGACAAAGCTCAGATCGCCCAGGTAGCAACCATCTCTGCCAACAGTGATGCCACCATCGGCAACCTCATTGCCGAAGCGATGGAAAAAGTGGGTCAGGATGGTGTCATCACGGTCGAAGAGGCCAAAGGGATCAACGACGAGCTCGAAGTGGTCGAAGGGATGCAGTTTGACCGCGGTTATCTCAGCCCCTATTTTGTCACCAACAGCCAAAAAATGACCACTGAGATGGACAACCCCTATATCCTCATCACCGACGCCAAGATCAGCTCGCTCAAAGACCTCATCCCCTTGCTTGAACAGACCCAGCAGAGTGGCAAACCGCTGCTGATCATCGCCGATGATGTCGAAGGAGAAGCCCTGACAACGCTCGTGCTCAACCGCCTCAAGGGGATCCTCAACATCGCCGCGGTCAAAGCACCCGGATTTGGGGATCGCAAAAAAGAGATGCTCCGTGACATCGCCATCCTCACGGGAGGAACCCTCATCACCGATGAACTGGGCCTGAGTTTGGAGAAAACCACCCTCGATCAGCTCGGACAGGCCGGCCGCGTCGTCATCGACAAAGATGACACGGTCATCGTCGACGGCAAAGGGGACAAAACGGCAGTTGAGGGCCGCATTCAGGAGATCCGCACGCAGATCGAGTCCACCACAAGCGACTACGACCGCGAGAAGCTCCAGGAGCGCCTGGCCAAGCTCAGCGGCGGCGTAGCCGTCATCAAAGTGGGCGCGGCAACCGAGACCGAGATGAAAGAGAAAAAAGACCGTGTTGATGATGCTCTCAGCGCCACCAAAGCGGCCGTAGACGAAGGGATCGTCATCGGAGGAGGTGCCGCACTGGTCAAAGCCGGCAACGCTGTCAGACTCGACCTCGAAGGCGATGAACTCGTCGGAGCAGAGATCATCCTGCGCGCCATCAAGGCTCCGATCAAACAGATTGCCGAAAATGCCGGATTCGATGCCGGGGTCGTCGCTGACAAGGTGGCCAACTGCGAAGAGGCCAATACCGGATTCAACGCCGCAACCGGCGAATATGTCGATATGTTCGAGGCCGGCATCATCGACCCGCTCAAAGTCGAGCGGATCGCCCTCCAAAATGCGACATCCGTCGCCAGTCTCCTGCTGACCACCGAAGCGACCGTCAGCGAGATCAAAGAGGACAAACCTGCCGCCCCCGCCATGCCCGACATGGGCGGCATGGGCGGCATGGGCGGGATGATGTAACCCCCCCCTGGCAGGCGGGCCCCCGGGTTCGCCTCTCTATCCCAATACCTTTTTCCCCACCGCCTCAACTTCCATTTTCACTTCCGAGTCCACCACGTCAAACCGCTCTCCGATCGACAGATCCGCCAAACGCACATGTTTGCCGTCTTGAACAATCTCAGCAAACCCTTCCTTGGTACGCCTGGAGGGATCGAGTGTCGCCTGGCGTTGCGTAAGTGCGTCAAGGGATGCCTGCTTGCGCTGCATCACAAAGCCGATGGCTGGAGCAAACTCTGCCTGTGCAGCTGCCCGCCTCGCTTCGAACTGTTCCAGGCGATACTGGATCGTTCGTCCATACGCGTCACGTACGTCCCCAAAACGTTCCTCCAGTTGCCTCAGGCGATTCAGGGGCGATACATGAGCAAAACGCTCCTGAAGCTGTCTCAGTCCCCCCTGCCAAGCCTGCATACGCTGCTGCCACGCCATCACCATCCGGTCGCTCCATTCATCCAGAGTGAACAAATGTTCATTTTGATCAGGAAGGATCATCTCCATCGCCGCACTGGGTGTGGGTGCCCGCAGATCGGCAACCATATCGGAAATAAGCATATCAACCTCATGCCCGACGGCGCTTACTATAGGGGTTCTGGCAGCATAGATCGCTTCGGCTACCGCCCGTTCATTGAATGCCCACAGATCCTCGATACCGCCTCCGCCGCGTCCGGTGACGATGATGTCTGCATCAAGCGTATCGGCATACTCGATCCCTCCGGCTATCTGCGCTGCTGCCTCTGCACCCTGCACCAGCACATCAATAACGGTCATTTCAGTCAACGGCCATCTCCTGGCAGCAACCTTGAGCATATCCTGCAGAGCTGCCCCGCCTGCTGCTGTGACGAGCGCTATTTTGCGCGGAAAGGGTGGCAGTGGTTTTTTGCGCTCTTTGTCAAAATACCCCTTGGCCTCCAACTCCCTCTTGAGCTGCTCAAAGGCTACTGCCAGTGTCCCTTTGCCGTACGGTTCGATATGTGCAGCAATGAGCTGATAATCCCCCCTGGGCACATAGACGCTAACCGATCCCTCGATGACAATATGCTCGCCCGGCTCCAGCCGAAACTTCAGTTGAGCGGCATTGGAGCGCCACATCACACATCGCAGGGTGCTTTTGTCATCCTTGATGCTGAAATAGACATGCCCGCTGCGATGATACGTCACCTGCGCGATCTCCCCCTCGACCATAACATGCATAAACGTCGCTTCAAGCAGAGAACCGATCTTGGTGTTGAGGGAGCTGACAGACATCATATCCAAGAAGCACTCCTTAAATATGAAGTGAAGAGTGAAGAGTGAAGAATTTTTGTGTGCAAAGCTGTTGCTTTGGACGTCTTATTGAGGGGGACAAATCATTGCGTTGCAATGCACACTTCCATTCCTTATTCCTCATTCCTCATTCCTCATTTAGACTTTCTGCGCCACCAATAGCGTCGAAA
>CAYSQV010000151.1:0-3590 GCA_964433295.1 uncultured Nitratifractor sp.
TCCAGGAGGGCAACATCGGCCTGATGAAAGCGGTCGATAAGTTTGAATACCAGAAAGGGTACAAATTCTCCACCTACGCCACCTGGTGGATCCGCCAGGCCATCAGCCGCGCCATCGCCGATCAGGCACGCACCATCCGGATCCCGATCCACATGATCGAGACGATCAACCGGATCAACAAGATCATCCGCAAACACCTCCAGGAGACCGGCAAAGAGCCCGATCTCGATACCATCGCCGAGGAGGTGGGCCTTAGCGTCGACAAAGTCAAAAACGTGATCAAGATTACCAAAGAGCCTGTCAGCCTCGAGACCCCTGTAGGAGACGAAGACGACGGACGTTTCGGTGACTTTATCGAGGACAAAAACACCCTCAGCCCCACCGATGTAGTGATGAACGATGACCTCAACCAGCAGATCGACGAAGTACTCGATCAGCTCAACGAGCGTGAGCAGGCCGTGGTACGGATGCGTTTCGGACTGCTCAAAGACATGAGTGACCGTACCCTTGAGGAGATCGGCAAGGAGCTCAATGTCACCCGTGAACGGGTACGGCAAATCGAAAGCAGCGCCATCAAAAAGCTCAAACACCCCAAAGTCGGCCGCAAGCTCAAAAACTATATCGAGGAGTGATTCGAAGCTTCGCTTTGGATCATTTCGATCCCGTAAGATAACGAAAGGAAGCAACGGATGCAGTCGACCACTCCGAAATTTTTCGCCCTCATCATCGGCACCGAGATCCTCAACCGCCGCCGGACGGACAAACATTTTGATTTTCTTTCGCAGGCTCTCCTCAAACGGGGGCACAAGCTGACCGGCAGTTTTGTCATCGAGGACGATCCGGCACTCATCATCCAGACGATCCGCTTTATCGCCGCGCAGCCCGGAGCGGTTCTGTTCAGTTTTGGGGGGATCGGCTCAACACCCGATGACCACACCCGAAAATGCGCCGCCGTCGCTCTGCGGGACGGTACGCTCCATACCCACGAAGCGGCACACCGTATCATCGAGGAGCGAATCAAAGCGATGGATATCCCCAACGGCCGCTACCCGCTTCAGATGGCCGAACTGCCCCGTGGAGCCAAACTGCTGGAGAACCCCGTCAACGGCATGCCGGCCTTTTACCTGGATGAGCGCTATTTTTTCATGCCCGGTTTCCCTGAGATGAGCCACCCGATGGTCGAAGCTATCCTGGAAAAATACTTCAACGAGACCCACCCCATGCACCGAATGACCCTCACCGCCCTCTGCAGAGAAACGGAGCTGATCGATGTGATGAAGCAGATGCCAAAAGAGGTCGAATTCTCCTCGCTGCCCAAACTCTACTCCGACGGCTACCGCACCACTGTTTCCGTTGCCGGAGGGGACAAAGATCTCGTCGAAAAAGCCTTTGTTCAGTTCCAGCGATTCTGCGATGAGCAGGCAATTCCCTATACTCTGAATGATGAAGCGTAGGGGCAGAGACCCATACGTCTGCCCTCAGTGGATCGATGAGGATCGATATGCGATCTGCCTACACACATTTGGAGAATAATATGGCCAAAACATCCACCCGCCATTACGACGACGGCATCCATCGATTTGACTACACTGTCAAGCTCAAACCCCGTCTAAAACACCGTTACATCCGCATCCGAAACGCCCAGGCGATCGTCACGGCTGCCACACGCACACCGGAGAAGATCATCGAAGCGTTTGTCGCCGACAGAGCCGACTGGATCGCCCGACATCTCAAGACAGACGCCAGGGCCGCCTCCTTCGATCTGACGCAGCCGGGCACACAACTTTACTGGCAGGGCACACCCCACACCGTTGAGATCATCCGGGGGGAGCCTGATCGGCTCGATATCGCACACGGTGTTGCCACTTTTACCGTAAAACAATCCCCCAATCATGCGACACTCCTCTCCCTCCTGCACCGGTACCGGAAGCAGCACGCACCGAAGATCCTCCTCCCCAGAGTCGACCGGTGGGCCGCTCTCATGGACCTGCACCCCACCCGGGTTACCTTCCGTCGTGCCCGCACCCGCTGGGGGAGCTGTTCGGCACGCAACAGTATCTCTCTCAATACCCACCTCCTCATGCTGCCCGATCACCTCATCGACTACGTCATTATTCATGAGCTGGCCCACATCCGACACAAAAACCACAGCAAAGCCTTTTGGGCATGTGTCGAAATATACCTCCCTCAGTGGCGACAAATGCGAAAATCGATCCGCGAATATGAAAAATTTCTTTTTTAAGGAAATTATCAAGAAAAAATCAATTTTCTTCAGCTATAATAAGGATACGCACTTACTGCGAAAATACATCGTTGTCATAAGGAGACACACATGAAAAAAGCATCACTCGCTATCCTCGTCGGACTCGGACTGATGATTGGATCCACATCAACACTCTCTGCCGGATGCGGTTGCCCCAAGATTCACTTCGGATGCAAAAAGGCCAAGCACGTCAAAAAGGTCAAAAAAGCTCACAAAAAAAGTTGTGGACTCCACATCCCTTCTTGTTATAAATCGCTCTTTAGCTGCAAAAAATAACACGAGACGGCCGACAGTTTGTTGGCCGGTGTGACCGGGCAACGGTCTCTTTTATCTTTTTCAATCAATTATTACACGCTGCTACAATAACCCTTTATATTTTGACACAAGGATCACAATCATGGATATCACCCAAATCGGTCACGGAGACAACCCTGACAACGTACTGGCGATCATCGAAGTACCGCTTAACTCCAATATCAAATACGAACTCGACAAAGACTCCGGTGCGATCTTTGTCGACCGGGTGCTCTATTCGGCAGTGCACTACCCGGCCAACTACGGTTTTGTCGCCGAAACCCTCAGCGATGACGGTGATCCGGCTGACATCCTCGTGCTCGGCCAGTCTCCCCTGCAGGCAGGCTCTGTGATCAAATGCCGCCTTGTCGGTGTCTTGATGACCGAAGACGAGAGCGGAGGTGACGAGAAGCTTCTCGCCGTCCCTACCACCAAGATCGATCCCACGTTTGCCGACATACAGGACCTGGGTGACCTACCCGAAGCGACCCTCAACCGGATCAAAAACTTCTTCGAGACCTACAAAATGCTCGAGCCGAACAAATGGGTCAAAGTGACCGGTTTTGAAGGGAAGAAAAAAGCCGCCGAGATCCTCGACAAAGCGATCGCCAACTACAAAAAATAATCCGCGTGGGCGGCTATGAGCCGCTCAACCCCACCTCAAATATCTTCCATTTACTTTTTTTCACATTTTTTCGATAGAATTGTCCATTATTATCACAAGGTTTGGCATGAATTATCAAAAGATCTTTGGTCTTGTTTTTTTAATATATAGTTTGGGCTGGAGTATCGGAGCGACATTTTGAAAAACCGTTCGACCAAAACCCGACGCCTGCAAGCGCGTAAATCTGCCTGGATTCGACAGGGGCGGTTGCTCTATTTTGCCCTGATTCCCCTGTTTGTTTCGGTCGTTCTGGCTCTTTTTGGCGGCCACTACGGCCATCTCGTTCAGGTGGGGACCGGCTTTAGGATGCTGCTGGGTGCTGCGGCGGCGACGGCCAAAGGGAGCGCGCAGCAGGCGGCCTACCACCAG
>CAYSQV010000152.1:0-3537 GCA_964433295.1 uncultured Nitratifractor sp.
CATACTCCGTCCCATCCCGATGCATATCGAAAAGATTTTCGACGTTGTAGGAGGCAATGATGATGTTTTTGGCATCAAGCAACAGCGGTAAGAGAAAAATGAAAAAACGAATCATAGGTGAGATTGTATCCAAAGATAAGATGAAGAGGAGTAAATACGTCAAATTGTCATATTTTTCCGTAGGGGTCAACCCGCGTGTTGACCCAAAATGCACAGAAGAGGCAATGCCTCTTGGGGCAGACACGCGGGTCTGCCCCTGCCAAATATTACCCGAACAGTTTACCGATCATCCCCATGGCCCCCTCGGCTCCGCCCACACTCTCCAGCAGATTGCCGAGCAGATCATTGCCCTCTTCTCCAGGCGTTGCCTGATCGACGACCTGCGGAAGCGCATCGGCCAACGCGGTTTTGGCACTGTCAAAATCGATCCCGAGATTCTCGGCAAAGGCGCTGATCTTGTCACTGCCCAGCAGATCAGCGACCTGATCGCCATCGATGGGGAGATTCTCTCCGTTGCCGATCCAGGAGCTGACAACTTCCATCAATCCGCCAGAATCACCGTCCGAACCCATCAGGTTACCCACGATAGAGCTCAGATCCAATCCGCCCTCTTCACCGTCAGCGCCAAACAACCCCCCAAGCGCACTTGCAATCGTGTCGGTATCCAGTCCGCTTGTTGCCTCATCGCTGTTGCCTTGTACCAGGCTCGCACCCATCTGCAAAAGATTACCAAGATCCATTTTGTCTCCTTGAGTTGTATTGTGTCATAAGTATAGCAAACTAAACTAACTTTATGCCATTATTTTCCAAAATAATCCTATCACTTTCGACCAGTGCGGCTATACCGGCTTTGAACTGCTTTTTGCTGAGCCCAAAATGTGACCGGATAACCTCCGGTGCGCTTTTGGGCGTCACACCCAATCGCCCCCCTGCCTGCGTCAGCGCATCCAGGATCACCTGCTCGGCATTTTGTGTCTTGGCCTGATGCCCCAGCGGCTGGAGAGAGCAATCGATTTTCCCATCCTTGCGGATCTGTTTGAGATAAACAAATCGCATCTCACCCACTTCGATCGGCTCAAAGATCTCATTGGCATAAAGCATCCCCTCATAGCGGTGATCCACCACAATCTTGTACCCCATCGGGGTCTGCGCGATCACCAGAGCTTTCAGCTTCTGACTGGGCACCATTCCGCGGGCCGGCTCAAACCCCCGCCCAATCCGCTGCGTCCCATAGAGCCGCCCCGTCGGCGCATCCAGTTCCACCCGGATCAGGATCCGGTCCCCGATCCGCAGATGGCTTTTTTGCTGCGAAAGCGGTACCAGCAGATCCTTGGGCACTCCCCAGTCCACAAACGCCCCGTACGGATGGACATCCACCACATCCACAAACGCCAGCTCCCCCAGCTGAGCGACCGGCCGCTGTGTCGTCGCCACCGGACGATCCTCGCTGTCGGTATGGACAAACACCTCCACAGCAGACAGCACCTCCATCGCGTCCGTCACATACGCCTGAGGCAGAAGCACCTCCTCATCCCCATTATGATTGCGCAGGATGACCCCATGCGGCGTAATACGGGTCACGACAAGCCTGTCGGTCTCACCGACCTTTATCGTATGGGCGATCTTCACCCCTTCAAGGTTTTCCATTGTATCAGGGATTGGCGATATTGCTTACACTTTGAACCGGAGCGACGAACGATCCTACCGCCGAGAGCATGGGTAGGATATCGTTCAGGCGCGCTTTGGTCTTGCGCCATTTGTCCGGCTTGACATAGACGATGTCGTTGGGCATCACCATCATGGCACGCTCGTTCAAGGTATCGAACCGAGTCAGATCGACCGCCCGCATGGTCAGTTTGCCGTTGCGTCCGTGACTGATGATAAGGATCTCATTGCGTACCGCGTTGTCGGTCAGATCCCCCGACATCGCGATCGCTTCAAGCAGCGTGATGCTGCCGCGGTCGAGTTTGAGTACACCGGGACGGCGCACTTCACCCAGGATATAGGCCCGCTTATTGACCACTTCCAGATAGACGACTGCTTTTTTGAAATGCTGACGATACAATTGCGTGAGTTTGTTCGCTGCTGCGCTTTGTGTCAAGCCTGCGATCTTGACCGACCCGATCAGCGGCAAAGTGATCCGTCCGTGCGGCCCGACGAGGATCCCCATCCGGTCCACGCTGGTTGAGAGTGTCGGATACTGATCCATCAACTCCACCTCTTCGGGTGTTTTGTAAATGACCACCTTGACACGGTCACGCGGGAGAATATAGTATTCAAAATGGGTATGGTAGTTCGGTTTTTTGGCACGTTTGACTGGATGGCTGCTTTGGAAAAGATCAAAGTTCGCTTTGGGGGTACATCCGCTTATTCCCAAAACCAGCACAAAAGAGAAAAAGATATTTTTCAGCAAAGAGTTTCCTAAAACACACGTGATATTTTGAGGGGTATTATATCCTACCCCACCTTACGAGCGGCGAGGGATTAATGACATTAGGGTATAATAGTGCCTTGATTTACCAGTGAAGGGAAACATCTACACCGTGAAACATCGTAATCCATTGCGGATCTTTTTCGCTGTTCAGGGAGCCTTATTCTATCGGGAACTCGGCGTGCGCATCAGCGAAGGGCGTACGGGACTCTTCTGGGCCTTTTTTGAGCCATTCATTCAGATCATTATTTTTATTATGATCAAGGCGATCCTTTTTTCTGCCAAAGGAAATTTTGATTATATTGCGTTTCTTGCACTCAACTTTTTGGCTTACAATCTTTTTAAAAATATTGTCAACAAATCCCACAATGCGTTTACGTCCAACAAGCCTCTTTTTCTGTACAAACAGGTCAAGCCGGTCGATACGGTTATTGCACGCATGACACTGGAGATTTTTATCTCTTCGATATTGTTGTTGATTTTTGTTTTGATTGGATATTACTTTGATTTTGACCTCAATGTCAAAGATCTCAACGGCGTTGCGATTGGGTTCTTGTGGTTGATACTCTTTGCTTTTGCACTTGGTCTGCTCAATGCCAACATCAATGCCTTCAGCCCGAATTTTGGTAAGCTTGTCTCATTTCTCATGACACCGCTGCTTTTTGGGTCTGCTGTCATCTATACGGTTGACGCTACCCCAATGGGCCTCAAGGATCTCCTCCTTATCAATCCTGTAACCCATTTTATGGAGTTGATCCACGGTTCATATTTTTATGCTCTGGATACAAGGTATGTCGATTATGGTTATATGTTGTTTTGGACACTGGGGGTGCTGTTCCTTGCTTTGTGGTCGTACAAGATACTTGAAGAGAGGATCATCTCCCTATGATTGAACTGCGCAATGTCACAAAATTTTTCCGCACGAAGCATAGCAAAAAATACATACTCAAAGATGTCACCATGACAATCCCATCTGGCAAAAATATTGGGATACTTGGGCGAAACGGTGCAGGCAAATCGACCATCATGCGAATGCTTGGTCAGATTGAGTTTCCCAATTACGGCACCATCAGCTCTCCCAATACTTTCTCCTGGCCCTTGGGGCT
>CAYSQV010000153.1:0-3513 GCA_964433295.1 uncultured Nitratifractor sp.
TTCACTACGATGAGATGTACGCAGGGTACGTCGAGGTGGCCCGGGGGCTGATCGAGGGCGGGGTGGATGTGTTCCTGCTTGAGACCTGTCAGGATCCGCTCCAGATCAAGGCTGCTATCCACGCCTGCAATGACACGGCCGAGCAGATGGGGGTAGAGATTCCTATCATGGTCTCGGTCACCATTGAGCTGAGCGGCACGATGCTCATCGGCACCGATGCGGCCACCATCGTGACGATCCTGGAGCCGTTTGATCTGCTTTCGCTGGGGTTTAACTGCGGTACCGGGCCCGATCAGGTGCTCAAGCACCTCAAGACCCTCTCATCGCTGGCCGCACTTCCTCTCTCGGTCCACTCCAACGCCGGCCTGCCCCAGAACCGCGGCGGCTTCACCTACTACCCGATGGGGCCTGACGAGTTCGCGGCCAAGGAGCTGGAGTTCACCGAGTATGACGGAGTGGCGTTTCTGGGGGGCTGCTGCGGGACGACGCCGCAGCATATCCTGGCTCTGTCTAAAGCGATCGAGGGGAGGGTACCGCGCAAGCCAAGCGGCCGTTCGGCCCCGGCGGTCGCTTCACTGTTCCAGACGGAAGATCTTTTTCAGGATCCCCCACCCCTGCTGATCGGGGAGCGGAGCAATGCCACAGGCTCCAAGGCCTTCCGGGAGCTGATCCTCGCTGAGGACTACGAGGGGACGCTCACCGTGGCACAGGCGCAGGTACGCGACGGCGCGCATGTGCTCGATGTCAACGTAGAGTTTGCCGGGCGGGACGGGGCCAAAGACATGGAGATCGTTATGGGGCTGTACAACCAGAAGATCCCCCTGCCGCTTATGCCCGATGCGACACGGGTAGGGACCATCGAAGCGGCCCTCAAGCAGATCGGCGGCAAACCGATCATCAACTCAGCCAATCTCGAGGACGGTATCGAGAAGTTCGACGCGATCTGCCGCCTGGCCAAACGGTTTGGCGCGGCGCTGGTGTTGCTGACCATTGATGAGAAGGGGATGGCCAAGACCACGGAGCGCAAGCTCGAGGTGGCGGCGAGAATGTACGAGCGGGCGACGCAGCTGCATGGACTTGCTCCCCACGATCTGCTTTTTGATATGCTCACCTTCACCGTTGGATCGGGAGATGAGGAATACCGGGATGCGGCGATCCAGACGCGCGACGCGATCGCACAGCTCCATCGACGCTATCCGGGAGTCGGGAGTACGCTGGGGTTGAGCAACATCTCGTTTGGGCTGGATAAACACGCCCGGATGTACCTCAACTCGGTCTTTTTGCACCACTGCATCCAGGCGGGGCTCACCTCAGTTATTATCAATGTCAAGCACATCATCCCGCTGGCCAAGATGACCCCCGAGGACATCGCGGTGTGTGAGGAGCTGCTTTTTGCTCCCGATGATCAGTCGCTTTTCAAGTTCATCGACCACTTCTCCGACAAAACGGTCGATACCGAGGCGGTGGATGAGGCCTACGAAGCAATGAGCGACGAGGAGAAGATCGCCCAATTGTTGATGGACGGGGAGAAGGAACGGATGATCCCATTGGTGGAGGAGGTGCGCCACCGCATTCACCCTGACCGGATCGTCAACGAGATCCTGATCGATGCGATGAAGGTGGTAGGCGAGCTGTTTGGGAGCGGGCAGATGCAGCTGCCGTTTGTCCTGCAATCTGCGGAGACGATGAAAGCGACCGTCGATCATCTCAATCCTTATCTGACCAAACAGGAGAAAGCAACCGACACCACCCTTGTGCTGGGTACGGTCAAAGGGGACGTGCATGATGTGGGGAAGAACCTCGTCGACATTATCCTGAGTAACAACGGCTTTAAGGTGGTCAACATCGGGATCAAATGCGAGCTGGAGGACTACCTCAAAGTGGCCCGAGAGCAGAGCATTCAGGCGATTGGCATGAGCGGCCTGCTGGTCAAATCGACTGCCGTGATGCGGGACAACCTCGAGGCGATGGCCGCGCAGGGGATCACCACGCCAGTGCTGCTGGGGGGTGCGGCGTTGACCAAAGGGTTTGTCGACGAGTACTGCCGTCCGATCTACGATGGGCCGATCTTCTACTGCCGCGATGCGTTTGATGGGGTGATTGCGATGAGCCGGATCGAGGCGTGGCAGAATGACCCCAGCCAGCCGCTTGATACCAACCTCGGCAGCGACGGCAAAGAGACCCCAAAAGCCAAAGCAAAAAAAGAGACCGTCATCCCGCCGTTTGGGGAGATCAAACTCCCGCCGCCGGTAGAGATCCCCACGCCGCCGTTTTGGGGGCGGCGGGTGTTGCAGCGCGAACAGCTCGATCCCGAGATGATCTTCGGCTGGCTCAACCAAAAGTCGGTTATCAAGATGCACTGGGGCTACAAACGGGGCAAAATGGACAAGGTCGAGTACGAAAAGATGCTCCAGCAGAAGGTCTATCCCGAGTACGAACGGCTCAAGCGGGAGATCATCACACGGGGGCTGTTCGAGCCGACGATCCTCTACGGCTACTATCCGGTGCGCAGCGACGACCGGGAGCTGCTGGTGTTTGATCCGCAGGAGGGATGGAATGTCGATGCCAACGCCAACCGGGAGCCCTTTGAGGCGGTGGAGGGTCGGGCAACTGCGCGTTTTTCGTTCCCCCGTCAGGGACGCAAACCCCACCGGGCCATCAGCGACTTCTTTGCCCACGACCGTCACGATGTGCTGGCCCTGACCTGTGTAAGTGCCGGGCCGAAGTTCTCCGAATACGAAAAAGAGCTCTACGACGCCGGAGAGTATCTGGAGTACAATAGGGTCCACGGCCTCTCAGTTGAGCTGGCCGAAGCGCTGGCCGAAGTGGCCCACAAGCAGATCCGCCTCGACCTGGGGATCCTGGCCGAGGACGAAGGCGCCTCGTTGCGCGATGTGCGGATGCGTCGCTACCGGGGTGCCCGCTACAGCTTCGGCTACCCTGCCTGCCCCGATCTGGAGCAAAACCGCACCCTTTTTGATCTGCTGCACCCCGAGGAGTACGGGATCACGCTCAGCGAAACCCTCCAGATGCACCCTGAGCAGACCACCAGCGCGCTGGTGGTGCACCACCCCGATGCGACCTATTATGCGGTATAACTCTTAGGGTATTTTAAGGTAGTACCATTATACTTCCGTATGATAATTCTCCGTTCTGATATACATCTTTCTGTCAAAAAAAGGATTTTGGGGTGAGAATTCTTTGGTCTCTTTTTCTGCCTCTGCAAGCGGTTTTTGCTCAGAGCCCTTTGTCGAGTTTCGCTCTTTTTTCACCTGTATATCTTGTACCGTTTGCTGCATTGCTTGCGACAGCGGTTATCATATTGTGGCGGCAGAATCGTCGCCTATCGTTGACGATTCGCGAAAAAGAGAACACCATCAAAAAGTTGGAAGAACTGGCCACCATAGACAGTTTGACCATGGTCAGCAACCGTCACATGCTGGACACGATGCTGGAGCAGCACATAGCGATTGCACAGCGGTATCGCCAATTGATGAGCATTATCTTTTTTGA
>CAYSQV010000154.1:0-3478 GCA_964433295.1 uncultured Nitratifractor sp.
CCGCCGAGGATCTCATCAAAAACAAAGAATACGCCCTGGCCGCAGGCGCAGAGGCCGTTATGGGCAGTTTGGGTCGCAATCTGGTGATCATCGGCGCTGTGCTGGCGACCTCATCGGCTATCAGCGGTACGATGTACGGCTCGTCCAGACAAATGGCACGCATCGCCGATGACGGGTATCTGCCCACGATGCTGCGACATCGCAAAGGAACGGTTCCCGATTATGCTATTGTCGCTATGGCTCTGACGGCTTCGGCACTTGTTTTGGCAGGCGGTCTGAGACTTATCCTTGAGTTTGGAAGTATCACGTTTTTGCTTGTATCGCTTCTGATGGCGGTAGCCAATTTCAAGATAAGAGCCAGGAGCGGAGCCTCCGATACCATGGCTTTGACAGCCATTGCGGGACTTTCGATTGGCTCTTCCCTGATTTTGTGGTATGAGTACAAAACCAAGCCCGAACAAATGGCGTTTATCGTCGGCTTGTATGTTTTGTTGACGATGGGTGCGTTTCTCTACGCAAAGCTGCGCGCAAAAAAAGCAACAACCTGATCTTTTTTGGGAGAGCGTAATCCGCAAAGAGATATAATCATAAAAAACAAAAGGCACCATGATGACACCCCAGCAACAGGAAATTGAAAAACTGAGAGAGAAAATCGTCGAGGAACTGAGGCGTGTTTTTGATGACAACATGACCGTATTTGACTGGGATATCCCCGAAAACGACGAGAAAGTATCGGCCGTCATGATCCTCGATGTGATGCAAGATGCGCTGGATGAGTTGAAACAAGAGTTTCTTGAGCGCTGAGTGTTTCGAACCTCGTGCAATTTCAGGAGACAGAGCACCCAACGATGAGAGATCCACACACCAACAGCAAACCTGCTCCCCCACCGCATAAACGCATCATTGGTCTGGACATTTTTCGGGGCTGGGCGATCGTGCTGATGATCGTTTTTCATTTGGCGTACGATCTGGCGTGGTTTGGGTTTGTCAATATTGACATTACACGGGATCCTTTCTGGGTCTATTTTCGGTATGTGATCGTAACGATTTTTATGGTAAGTGTGGGGGTGAGCCTGGCATTGGTCCATTCACCGCACATCCGCTGGAAGCGGGTCATCAGGCGGATATTGATCCTGGGACTTGCTGCTGCAACGGTGACGATCGCTACCCGAATCCAGTCGCCGCATGCCTGGGTCTATTTCGGGATATTGCATCTGGTGTGGGTCGCGTCGCTGGCGGGGCTGCTGTTTGTGCACCGTCCATGGCTGGCGATGGGTACGGCGGTATTGATCTTTGTCGGCTCGTACGATCAAGGGGTGCTGTGGCAGGCGCAGCATCAGCTCTACTCCTGGGCGCGCTTTTTGCTGCACCTGCCGAGGGTTACGGAGGATTTGGCCCGGTTTTTCCCGTGGTTTGGGGCGGTGCTTGTCGGGATCGCTGCGTACGATCTCGGATGGGGGAGGCGATTTTTTTCGTTGCCGATTTTTTCCTCCCATAACCGATTCAACCAGATGCTTGCTTTTCTGGGCCGTCATGCCTTGATCATCTATCTGATCCATTTGCCACTTTTGTATGGGATTGTCTGGGGGATACGGATGTTGTCTTCGTAAAGGAGAATCCTCTGCACGAGTTCCAGCCTGAAAACCGTTTCTGTGCTGAGTCCTGATCATCCGATCCGAAGTGTTTTGCGGAACTCTTCGTCTGGGTGGCAGAGAAAAGGGGCAGATATTTAGTTGTAAAATTGTTTCTTTTTTGTCAAAAAAACCATCATTTTAAGAGAAAACCTACTATACTTTACCACACCACAAATCTCAAAAGGAGTGAAGTATGAAAAAAGTTTTGTTGGCAGTAGGTGTTACCGCTGCAATGAGTGTCTCTGCGGTTGCGGCAGACTATGTCCTGAAGTTCTCACATGTTGTCAGTGAAAACACCCCCAAAGGGAAAGCCGCGCTGTTCTTTGAGAAGCGACTTGAAGAGCTGAGCAAAGGGAAGATTGATGTGCAGATTTATCCCAACAGCCAGCTTTACAAAGACAAAGCCGTCCTCAAGGCGATCAAACTCGACTCGGTGCAGATGGCCTGCCCGTCGTTCTCCAAGTTCGGCAAGTTTGTCCCCCAGCTGGCGCTGTTTGACCTGCCGTTTTTGTTCAAGGACATCGACCACCTCCACAAAGTCCAGGACAGCGAAGTGGGCCAAAAGCTCAAAGACATGGTCACCGCCAAAGGATACGTAGCGCTGGATTTCTGGGACAACGCCTTCAAGCAGTTCACCTCCTCCAAACACGCGCTCATCAAGCCTGAGGATGCCAAAGGACAAAAATTCCGCATCATGAGCTCCAAAGTCCTCGAAGCCCAGTTCAAAGCCGTCGGCGCCAACCCGCAGATGATGCCCTTTTCCGAAGTCTATTCGGCACTTCAGCAAGGGGTCATTGACGGTCAGGAAAACACCAACTCCAACATCTATACCAAAAAATTCTACGAGGTCTCCAAGTACATGACCGTGAGCAACCACGGCTATCTGGGCTATCTTGTCGTCATGAGCAAAAAGTTCTGGAACAGCCTCCCCGATGATCTCAAAGCCGCTGTCAAGCAGGCGATGAAAGAGGCCACGGCCGAGGAGCGCAAGCTGGCCGTCGAGCTCGATAAATCCCAATTTGCCAAGATCAAAGAATATGCGGACACGACCAAAAAACTGGAGATCACTGTCCTCACACCGGAGCAGCGGGCTGAATGGAAAAAGGTCATGAGCACCATTTACCCGGAATTCTATGATCCCAATGTGATCGGTAAAGACCTTATTGATGCGGCACAAAACGTCAAATAAGGAGAGAAGATGAAGCGGATCTTTATTTTTCTTGGGAAAATGATCGGCTTTATCAATCAGTCCGTCGCGGCGCTGGGCATTGCTGCCGGCGTCGTGCTGGCGTTTGTCAATGTGGTGGCGCGCTATGTGTTCGACAGCAGTCTGACGTGGGCTTCGGAGCTGACGATTTATCTCTTTTTGTGGAGCACCTTTTTTGGGGCAGCCTACTGCTTCAAGGAAGATGCTCATATCTCCATCTCTATCTTGCTGGAGAAAGTCTCGGCCCCGCTTGCCAAAGGCTTGATGCTCCTTTCGCATACGGTTACCCTGGTGTTTTTGGGTGCGGTGGCGTTTTTTGGATACAAATATCTGCTGCTGGTAGTGGAGTTGGAAGAGATGTCGATCGATTTGGAGATCCCGATGTGGATCCCGTATCTGGTAATCCCGATCGCGTTTGCGTTTGCGGCGTACCGTGTCGCCGAAAAAATCCTCTATATTCTTCGGACACCGGCCGAAGAGGTGCGCCAAAAGAGCGAAGCGGAAATGATCCTGGCTGAGATGGAGGCTTCGGCTCCGGAGGATTTGATCCGGGAAGTGGAGAAAAAAACCGGAGGCATGCTATGAGTATTGCTGTACTGTTTGGTCTGTTTGCGTTTCTCCTTCTGATCGGTGCGCC
>CAYSQV010000155.1:0-3434 GCA_964433295.1 uncultured Nitratifractor sp.
GATCATCCTGCTCAAAAGTTGCGATCGGTATATCGTGGTGGTAGATCGTGACCATCATACTTCTTTTTGTCTAAATTGATTTACAATATTAGTATGATCTCAAAAAAATGTCAAGTAGTTTAGACAGGATGAGGGATATTGAGTTTTCGTTTGATAAGGGGATCCTGAATCCGTCATGCTGAATTTGATTCAGTATCACGATGACAGGGATGCCGTTATTACGTGATTCCGGATCAGGGTGTGACGGGGAGGCTTAGCCTTCCCCGTCTTTTTGTGCCGCTTCTTCTTTGGCGATATCTTCGCGGACTTTGTCCATGTCCAGGGCGATCACCTGTTCCATGAGGTCTTTGAGGGCTTCTTCGGGGAGGAGTCCGGCCTGGGAGAATACGACAATGCCCTCTTTGAGGATCATCGATGTAGGGATTGAGCGGATCTGAAAGTGTGCGGCGAGTTCCTGTTCCTCTTCGGTGTTGATCTTGCCAAAAAGAATGTCGGGATACTCTCCGGAGACTTTTTCGAAAATGGGTGCAAAACTCTTGCAGGGTGCACACCAGGGTGCCCAGAAATCGAGGATTGTGATCTCGTGACTCTCTACCTCCTGGTTGAAGGTCTCTGCGGTAATGGTTTTGAGTGGCATGGGGTTCCTTGAATTGAAAATTGAAAACGCATTATGACATCATTAAGCCCAAAAGTACTTTTGGATATAATCCGGAGATCATTTGCACCTGACAGGAAACCGATGTGATCACCCTCAAAGAAGCTCTTTCCCAATCCCCCGAAACGATCGAAACACTGCGCGATGAGATACTGGCAGCTGCCAAAGAAAGCGACCTGAATGCTTATGTCGGATTTGACGAGGCCGGTACAGGGATTCCGATCTTGCTCAAAGACAACATCCAGGTCAAGGGCTGGAGCGTCACCGGCGGCTCCAAAATTCTCCAGGGCTATGTCGCTCCATACGATGCGACAGTGGTGGCCTACATGCGTACGGCCGGGTTTGCGCCGATGGGGCGGGCCAACATGGACGAATTTGCGATGGGATCGACCACCGAGAGCAGCTATTACGGCCCCACACGCAACCCTCGCGACCCCGAGCGGGTCCCCGGCGGCAGCTCTGGCGGCAGTGCGGCGGCTGTGGCGGCCGGGATCGCCATTGCTGCTTTGGGGAGTGATACGGGAGGCTCGATTCGTCAGCCGGCGGCTTACTGCGGTGTGGTAGGATTCAAGCCCACCTATGGCCGTGTCAGTCGCTATGGATTGGCGGCGTATGCCTCCAGCCTCGATCAGATCGGACCCATCACGCAAAATGTGGAAGATGCCGCGATCCTTTACGACGCGATCAAAGGGCACGATCCCAAAGACTCCACCAGTGCCGAGTTTGCCAAAGAACCGATCTACGGTCACATCGATACGGAGCGTAAACTCACCATTGCCGTGATCGACAATTACATCGCTGAGGCGGGCGATGCAGTACGGAAGGCGTTTGCCGATACAGTCACCGCGCTTGAAGCTGCCGGACACACCATCCTCCATCGGGAAATGACCAACACCCAATACGATATTGCTACCTACTATATCCTGGCGACCGCCGAAGCGGCGACCAATCTCGCCCGCTATGACGGAATCCGCTATGGGCGGCAGGCTGAAGGAGTTCAGAGTGTCGAAGAGCTCTACTACCAAACCCGTACCGAAGGCTTTGGGGATGAGGTTAAGCGGCGTATATTGCTGGGGAATTTTGTCCTCAGTTCCGGCTATTACGACGCGTATTATCTCAAGGCTCAAAAAGTCCGCCACCTGATCCGGGATGAGTACAACGCGATCTTTGAGGAGGCCGATCTGATCCTCTCGCCGGTCGCTCCGAGTGTCGCGCCGAAGATCGGGGAGCTTTCTGATCCGCTCGAGATGTACAAGAGTGACATGTACACCCTCGCGGTCAATCTCGTGGGTTTGCCCGCTATTTCATTGCCGGTGACCGATGATTCGGAGACCGGGATGCCGATCGGCCTGCAGCTGATTGGCAAAGCATTTGACGAAAAGACCCTTTTTGACGGGGCTTTGAGCCTTGAAAATATCGTAAATTACACCAAATAGGAGCCCCGCCCATGCGTATCAAAAAACGTGCCTTGACTTTCGAAGATGTTTTGCTGGTGCCTCAGCATTCGACCGTATTGCCCAAAGAGGTGAGTACCGCCACACGCCTGACACGCAATGTCACGCTCAATATCCCCATCGTCTCCGCCGCGATGGACACCGTGACCGAATACAAGGCCGCCATCGCCATGGCGCGTCTGGGCGGGATTGGGGTCATCCACAAAAACATGGATGCCGACACCCAGGCCAAACAGGTCAACAAGGTCAAGAAATCGACCAGCGGTGTGATCATCGATCCGATCTTTATCGGTCCGGATGCCAGAGTAGGTGAAGCGGAGGCTTTGATGGCAGAGTATCACATATCGGGAGTTCCGGTGGTCAATGAGACCATGAAACTCATCGGCATCATTACCAATCGCGATATGCGGTTTATCTCCGATATGAACTCCATTGTTCGGGATGTGATGACGTCTGCTCCGTTGGTCACGGCCAAAGAGGGTACCACACTCGAAGATGCGGCCAAAGTACTCCAGCAGCATAAAATAGAGAAACTCCCCATCGTCGATGATGATGACAAACTCATCGGTCTGATCACCATCAAAGACATCGAAAAGAAAAAGCAGTATCCCCATGCCAACAAGGATCAGTATGGACGCCTGCGGGTCGCCGCGGCGATCGGTGTGGGGCAGATAGACCGGGCGCGGGCACTGGCAGAGGCCGGGGTCGATGTGATCGTGCTCGATTCGGCACACGGCCATTCGCAGGGGATCATTGACACCGTCAAAGCGATCAAAGCCGAGCTCGATGTCGATGTCATCGCCGGGAATATCGCGACCGGGGAGGCAGCCAAGGATCTGATCGACGCCGGTGTGGACGCGCTCAAGGTGGGGATTGGTCCCGGCTCGATCTGTACGACGCGCATCGTGGCTGGGGTAGGTGTGCCGCAGATCTCAGCAGTCGATGAGGTGGCACAGGTGGCCAATCCACTGGGCGTGCCCGTGATCGCTGATGGCGGGATCAAATACTCCGGCGACGTAGCCAAAGCGCTGGCCGTGGGGGCCAGCTCGGTGATGCTGGGCTCCGCGCTGGCTGGTACTTATGAGGCTCCAGGTGAGATGATCCTCTTCAACGGCCGCCAGTTCAAGGAGTATCGCGGTATGGGCAGTATCGGCGCGATGTCCAAGGGCTCAACGGATCGATATTTTCAGGAAGGTACTGCAGCGGACAAGCTTGTGCCCGAAGGCATCGAAGGGCGGGTGCCGTATCGCGGCAAGATCGCCGACGTGATCCATCAGATGATCGGCGGACTGCGCAGCTCCATGGGCTACTGCGGCTCCAAAGAC
>CAYSQV010000156.1:0-3411 GCA_964433295.1 uncultured Nitratifractor sp.
AGACAAAGCTGCTCAATGATGACAATATCCTCACTCGTCTTGATACCGCCAAGCAGATCGGGTATCTTTTTGGGATGGGAATCTCGTATCTTTTTTACCAGATTCTGGAGCAAATTTCCCCCATTGACAACCAGACAAAAGTGTACGATCTGCACTACCTGCTGATCGCAATAGAGGGGATCATTATCGTGCTGCTTATTCGCAGTTTTCGCCCAGCAGGCCAACAATAATTCCATTGTAATATTTGTAAATATATCTTGACAATATATTTGTTGATATGGTTGAAGGAATTAAAGATATTTTTGTTGACAAGTTGTCATATTTTTTGTTTTTTGCGGAGATTGCTCTGATTTGGTTTTAAAAATGCTTCTATTTATGATTTTGTAAACGATAAAATGCAAAATCAATATGATAATTTAAAAAATGGGCACTTAACTACTATTTACTATTTTTATAAACAATAAATTTTTTGTCAATTCCGTCCCCGAAAAGCCTTACAGGTTCTTCAAATACCCTCTCAAGACCCAATGCGTTGTCTAAAGAGAGATCATCATGGTAGTATTGTCGAATATGGGATTGACTCCGTTGCCAACAGCCGTTGTCTCTCTGTTCAAAAAGGGTAAAATCGGAATCATATTTGTTACCATCAAATTCTCCTTCGAGGGCAACACACCTCCGATCATCTTCGGCAAAAAAAAGCCCCACAGCCACCTCCTCAAACCCATAAAGTGTGTTGACATCGCAGAGGAAATGTCCCCCGTCAACAAGGCGATTTTTTATGCATTTTCCAAAGCGCTCAAGCTCCGATTTTGAAAGGTAGTTCAGTACATCAAACACCGCGGTAATGACACCGTATTTCCCCCCGTCATCACACAGGTCGATCGCCTCGGCATCGATCCCCTTCTGGCGAGCGGACAGGATCATCTGCGGACTCAAATCAATCCCTCGAAAGGCAACATCCGCAAAGGCATTTTGGATCGAAAGGATAAAATCACCGCTCCCGCACCCCACATCAAGAAGCGAACCAAAAGGGATCTCTTGAAGTGCGAGCAGATAGTGGGCATAGAGATCGGGTGCAGCTTCTTTGACTCCAAGGAGATCTTCGATGCGGGCGTACAGATCAAGAGGGGATGATAAATTTGACATAATAAACTGAAATTTTTAATTTTTCATTTTTAATTTTTCATTTATGACATCATACAATTCCAATACATTAGTCTTATGCGCATAGTAGCTATTGGGGTTGGCAATAAGATGGGCTGAAGAGTCCATTATCTCCTCGGCGACCTTAAGTCCGTTTTCTCTCATAGTATTGCCGGTCTCGACAATATCTACGATCGCATCTGCCAGCCCTACAAGCGGAGCCAACTCTATCGAACCGTAGAGCTTGATCACCTCCACGCCAACACCTTTGCGAGAGAAATAGTCTCTGGTGATATTGACCATCTTCGTAGCCACTTTTATATCGGGGCGGCTCCAGTCTAGCTCATCTTCGTTGCGAATACCGATAGCTACCTTGCAGCGCCCCAGACCCAAATCAAGAAGATCCATCACCTCCATCTGCTTCTCCGTGATCACATCGAGCCCCACGACTCCCAGATCGGCCGCACCGTACTCGACATAGGTGGGCACATCCTGATTGCGGACATTGAGGAAGCGAAATCCATGCGCTTCCATGATCAACTCCCGCCCTGCAAAAGCAAATTCCCCGCCAAAGATCTGCGCAAAGATCGCCAGCGTCTCCTCGGCGATCCTCCCCTTGGGAAGTGCAATGGTCAGCATAGTATACCTCCGTAATTTCTCATTCTTCACTCAAATACAAAGCGTTCATCATCCCCCGAAACACCAACCCCTCATCGTACACCGCATCGGGAAAATGCTTCGCCAGAATGGGACCGTCTCCTCCGGTGAGGTAGAGGGGCAGATCCCCCCGAAGTTTCTCAATAGCGGCAACAATGGGCGCAATGGTACCATAACTTACGCTGTTTTGGGTTGTTTTGGGCAAGGTATGCAGATCAATCTCTTGATTGAGCTCTACATCCAACACCGGAGAGATCGCCGCAAACATCCGGCGGTACGTGCGCAAACCCGGAGCAATGAAGCCTCCTTGGTAAACACCCCCGGCAACCCTGTCCACCGTAATGGCGCTCCCCGCATCGACGAAGATCCCTTCCGGATGCGCCAGGCACAGTGCCTTGCGATCGACGCCCATCCCTTCGTATTCGCCAGGAATATGCAGACGAGAAGCCAGATTTTCCCAGCCCGCCACGGCGGAGAGGAGATCATCGTTATGGGGATTGACATTGATGTAGGCAACGTGCCTGGCATGGTAGCGTCGCACCGCTTCATCAAGCGGCAGGTGTTCGATCCGCCCGTTCTGCCAGATATGCGTCCGGGTATTGCCCACATCGAGGAGAATCATATCTTCCCCGCTTTTGCCCGATGACGCAACCAGTAAAAAAAGACCAATCCGCTGACACCCACCAGTGCAATCAGCGTCGCATTGTGCAGATACGGTCCGACTTTCTCTTCGTTTTGGCCGACAAAGTAGCCCAACAACGCCAAAACACTCACCCATATTCCCGCACCGGCAGCCGTAAAGAGGACAAAGCGCCCCAGAGGCATACCCGACAGCCCTGCCGGCAGTGAAATGTATTGGCGAATCCCAGGGATCAGCCGTCCGCTGAAGGTGGAGATCTCACCGTGCCGAAGAAAAAAGGCCTCAAGCTTCTCAAGCGTTTCGGGCTTGAGCAGGATATATCGGCCATAGCGCTCCAGCAGCGGACGCCCCAGCCAAACGGCCAGAAAATAGTTCATCACTGCACCGGCCAGTGAACCGGCAATTCCGGTTGCAATAGCGGCGAAAAGGTTCATCTGTCCCCCAAAAGCCAGGTACCCTGCCGGAATCATGATCACCTCACTGGGAAAAGGGAAAAAACTGCTCTCAAGAAACATCGCGGCAAATATCCCAAAATATCCCCAATGATTGACCGTGGCGACGATCCAGTTGATGATCTCGGTCACGATTCTTTAAACGCGCCCGGCGCGGTCAATTTTTCGTAACGTCTGGCCAGCATCTCCTCTTTGCTCAGCTCTTTAAGCTCCTTGAGGCTGGAGAGGAAATAGGCTTTGAGTGCGTTGGCAGCAGCCTGTTTGTCCCGGTGGGCACCGATAAGAGGCTCATCGATCACCGCATCGATCAACTTGTGCTCCATCAGGGCATCGGGAGTGATTTTGAGTGCTTTGGTCGCCTGTTCCACTTTGGACGGGTCATTCCAGAGGATTGCGCTGCATCCTTCCGGCGAAATAACCGAAAAGACCGAATAGCGCATCATCGCCAGCCGATCCGCTACCCCGATCGCCAGCGCACCTCCGTTGCCCACTGCTACGGCCACCACCGAGATCATGGGA
>CAYSQV010000157.1:0-3398 GCA_964433295.1 uncultured Nitratifractor sp.
GATGTGTTACTGTTAGGTTCAATCACATCTCAAGGGTAGATGGATACAAAAAAAGGAATACACGATGGAAAAAATACTCGACATCCTTGAGGCGATGGCACACGAAAAGAACCTCTCCGAAGAGAACACACTCGAAGCCTTCACCGATGCGGTCATCAAAACGGCTCAGAGACTCACCACACCGGAAAGCACCTTTGAGGTACAGATCGACCAGGATACCCGCACTTACAGTGTCCAGAAGGTGATCACTGTCGTTGCCGATGATGACGAACGGCTCGAGGAGCAGGCCGACAGTTTCATCCCGCTGAGCGAAGCCCGGGCCACCTACGATGAAGAGATCGAGATCGGAGATCAGCTTCGCAGTGATTTTGTCCTCGAGGATTACGGGCGTACCGCAGCGGCCAATCTTTTCAAGGAGCTGGAATACCATCTCCAGCGTCGGGTCGAGCAGGACATGTTCGAGCGCTACAAATCCAAAGTCGGCACCATCATCATCGGCACCGTTTCCCGCGTCGATGCCAACGAAAATACCTATACGGAGATCGGGGAGCTCAAAGGGATCCTCAGTCAACGCAACCGGATCAAAGGGGAGAGTTTCAAGGTCGGCGATACCATCAAGGCTCTCCTGCGGTTTGTCAATGTCGATCCCAAATACGGCATGTTTCTCGAGCTCAGCCGTACCGCACCCAAATTTCTCGAACAGCTCATGGAAAAAGAGGTGCCTGAGATCCAGGACGGCACCGTCGAGATCATCTCAAGCGCGCGTATTCCCGGTGAACGTGCCAAGATCGCCCTCAAAACCGATCGCCCCGATGTCGATCCCATCGGCGCGGCCGTCGGACAACGGGGGGTTCGGATCAACGCCGTCTCTGATGAACTTGACGGCGAAAACATCGACGCGATCGAATACTCCCCCATTCCGGAGATCTACATCACCCGCGCCCTCTCTCCGGCAATCGTCCAGAGCGTCAAGATCGAAAATCCCAACACCAGCGAGCAAAAAGCCATCGTGGACATCACCGCTGACCAAAAAGCCAAAGCGATCGGCAAGAGCGGCATCAACATCCGGTTGGCTTCCATGCTCACCGGATACCAGATCGAGTTGAACGAAGTCGAGGGGATCGTTGACCGCACGGGAGAGAGCACCGCGGGAACCCAGGAGAAAACCACCGATACCTCGGCACTCGAAGAGCTGTTCAAATAACCCCACTTTTTGCGGGCAGACACACGGGTCTGCCCCTACCCCACCTTCTCCATCATTGCAAAGAAGCTCTCCACCTCCAGTGAGGCTCCACCGACCAGGACACCGTCAACGTTTTCAACCGCCGCGATCTCTTCGATATTGGCCGGCTTGACGCTGCCGCCATAGAGGATCGGCTGCGCGATGTGGCGACGGAGCATCGCATGGGTCGATGCGATCTCGGCGACCGTGGCCGATCGTCCGGTGCCGATCGCCCAGATCGGCTCATAGGCCAGGATCATCCGTTCGTAGTGGATGTCGATCCCCTCCAGCTGCCCAAGCAAATAGGCCTCGACGGCTGCATCACCCGCTTCGCGGACTTCGATCGGTTCGCCGATGCAGTAAAAGATCTCATAATTGCGCTCGCTGAAGAAGGCAAACTTCTCGGCGACACGCTCCTGTGTCTCCCCCATCAGCATCCGCCGTTCACTGTGACCGATGAGCAGCGTGTGAATCCCGAACTCATCGAGTTGCTCCATCCCAATTTCACCGGTATAGGCACCCTGCATCTGCGGATAGGCGTTTTGCGCGCCGAGGACAACCGGGCGGTGTGTCCCCATCAACGCTGTGGCAGGCGGAAAGACATAAACATCGTGTCCGATATTCGCCTCGACGATTCGGTCGCGCAGCTCATGGACATAGTTCCAGGTGGATACCCGGGTGTGGTTCATCTTGAAATTGGCGGCAAAGATCATCGTTTCTCTCCTTGGGCGGGGCAGACCAGGGCATCGATCCCCGGCAGGGTTTCCCCTTCGATCAGTTTCAGGCTCGCACCTCCGCCGGTACTGACAAAGGTCATCTCATCGACATCGTCCGCACGCTGAGCCACATCGGCGGTGTCTCCCCCCCCGACAACGGTGGTGGCATGGGTCTCGGCGATGTAGTGTGACATTTTGATAGAGCCTTTGGCAAATTTGTCCATCTCATACACCCCCATGGGGCCGTTCCAGATGATCGTCTGGGCATCATTGAGCGCCTCGCGGAACAGTCGGGTCGAAGCCGGACCAATGTCCAGGCCCATCCAGCCGACGGGGATCTCCTGCACCGGCAAAAATTTGGTCGTGGCATTTTCACTCAATTCCGGCGCGACCACCAAATCGACCGGCAGATAGAATTTGACGTTTTTTTCACGGGCTTTCTCCATGATCCGCCGGGCCTCATCGATAAGATCCTCTTCGACAAGGGAATGGCCGGTCTCCATCCCCAGTGCCCTCAAAAACGTAAACGCCATCCCCCCGCCGATGATGACTTTGTCCACTTTGTCGATCAGGCGGGTGAGGGCTTCGAGCTTGCCCGAGACCTTGCTCCCCCCGACCACCGCGACAAAGGGGCGAGTAGGGTTGTCCAGCACCCGGCTGAAAAAGTTCACCTCTTTGGCCAGCAAAAACCCCGCTGCGCGATGGTCACAGTCAAAATACTCCGTGATCGCATGGATCGAGGCGTGTTTACGGTGGCAGGCGCCGAACGCGTCGTTGATATAGACATCGACCAGATCGGCGATTTTTTTGGCGTATGCCGGATCGTTGGTGGTCTCTCCCGCATCAAATCGAAGGTTTTCAAGCAGCAGAATATCCCCTGACCTCATTGATTTGGCCAGTTTTATCACTTCCGGACTCACCACTTCGGCGTTTTTTGAATCATCAAAATAGATGTTGTTTTTGATCTTCAGCAAAACATCGAGGCGTTTGTAGACATCGTAGAGGGAAAATTTCGGATCGAATTCCCCCGGCTCAGGGCGTTCATAGTGCGAGCCGAGGATCACTTTGCACTCGTGGTCGATGCAGTAGCGGATCGTCTGAAGCGCCGCCCGGATACGGCGGTCGTCGGTGATGTTGCCAAATTCATCTTTTGGGACATTGAAGTCGCAGCGGATAAAGACGGTTTTGCCGTCTATGTCAAGATCGCGGAGGGTTTTCAAACTCTATCCTTGTGTGTTGTGCTAAAATATCAAAATATTTTACATGATTCGAGGTTATCGCTTGGTTAACACACCTTCACTTATCGCGGCTTGGTACGGCGGGAGTTTCGATCCTCCCCACCGGGGACATCAAATGATCGTCCGGCGACTGCTGGAACTCGACGGGATCGACCGGATCATCGTCACCCCCGCCTGGCTCAATCCGTTCAAAACCCACTCTCTTGCCTCCCCCCGACAGCG
>CAYSQV010000158.1:0-3369 GCA_964433295.1 uncultured Nitratifractor sp.
CGTTTCGAAGCGACAACCCACGAACGAATGGAATACATCTACGAGATGGCGAGGGAATTTGGGTATATTGCAGCGGTGGTGATCTTTTTTCTTTTGGCGGAGATGGTCGATTTCTCGACACTGGTATCGTACTGGAAGGAGATCCTGGTGATGTTCGGGGTGACGACGCTGATTCGGGCGCTTTCGATGGCCAAATTCGCCTTCCTGGGTGATAAGACAGAGGCGATCAAACCGGTAGGGGTTCGGGGGTGGTTTGTCCTCACGTTCAGCGGGATGAAGGGCGCGCTTTCGATCATTCTGGTACACATGCTCCCCCACGATCTGCCGCAGCGGGCACTGTTTGAGTCGGTAACGATCGGGGTGGTGGTGCTCTCTATCTTTGTTTATGGTAGTATTCTGTGGTTTTATTTTATGTTCTTTGCCCCCGGGAGAGAAGAAAAAGGCGATAAATAGATGTTTGTAGACAGTGTAGAATTGACAATCAGTTCAGGCAAAGGCGGGGCGGGTGCCGTCTCGTTCTGGACCGAGAAGTTTGTGGTCAATGGCGGCCCGGACGGCGGAGACGGAGGGCGAGGCGGTTCGGTCTACTTTCGGGTGGATAACAATACCGACACCCTCTCGGCACTGCGGGGACGCCGCCACATCAAAGCCGAAAACGGCCGCCCCGGGGAAGGGCGCAAAAAGTACGGTCGGAAGGGAGAGGATACGACCATTGTCGTTCCGCCGGGTACACAGGTGATCGATCGGGAGACGGGGGAGGTATTGCTCGATCTGGTCGAAGCGGGCAGCACCGTACTGTTTCTCGAAGGGGGCAAAGGGGGGCTGGGAAACACCCATTTCAAAAACGCCACCAATCAGCGGCCCACCTATGCTCAGCCGGGCCTGCCCGGAGAGACGCGTGATGTGCGTCTGGAGATGAAAATGATCGCCGATGTGGGGCTGGTGGGTTTCCCCAATGTGGGCAAATCAACCCTTATCTCCACGCTCTCCAATGCCCGTCCCCAAGTGGCCAATTACGAATTCACCACCCTGACTCCCAAACTCGGTGTGGTGATGGTGGGGGAGTTTGACTCTTTTATGATGGCCGACATTCCCGGGATCATCGAAGGTGCCAGCGACGGGCGGGGGCTGGGACTTGATTTTTTGCGTCACATCGAGCGGACCCGGACGCTGCTGCTGCTTATCGATGCGACCAACTATCGTGAAATGAAGTATCAATACGCAATCCTCAAGGATGAGCTGGCGCGCTATTCTGTCGAGCTCTCCAGCCGTCCGCATGCGGTCGCCATCACCAAGATCGATGCCCTCAGTCCCGATGAGGTAAACGCCAAAACCGATGCGTTCCTTGGCGATCTCGGTCTGGAGCCCAACGGGGTACTCGGTTCGTTCAAAGCGGAGGATGTGTTGCACAGTTTTATGCAGGTACGCGGAGAGTGGGATGCATACGATCCACAGAGGCCGGTGTTTGTCCTTCCGATCTCCGCGGTGGCACAGACCAACACCGAGGCACTTCGCTACGCGCTGGCCGAAGCGGCCAAAGCAGAGAGTACACGAGATGAGGAGGAGTAGCCCATGCAGCGGATCGTGATCAAAGTCGGCTCCCATGTTCTTGCTGAGCAGGAGGGGGTAGCCCGTGAACGGATGCGAGCGTTGGTTGATCTGATCGCCGAGCTCAAAGCGAAGGGAAAAGAGATCATCCTGGTGAGTTCCGGTGCGGTTGCGGCGGGATACACGCAGATCAGGCTGGAGCGGGAGGATGTCGCCAACAAGCAGGCGCTGGCCGCCATCGGCCAACCCTATCTGCTCAAAATGTATCAAGAGAAATTCGCCCGTCATGGTATCCTCACCGCCCAGGTGCTTTTGAGTGCGGACGATTTTGATTCACGCAAACGCACCGCACACGCAAAGGTCGCCATGGATCGCCTGCTCGAATACGGTGTGGTGCCGATCGTCAATGAGAACGACGTGACGGCGACTGAGGAGCTGGTCTTCGGGGACAACGACCGTCTCTCGGCACATGTGGCGTACTACTTTGATGCACAGATGCTGGTGATCCTCTCGGATATCGATGCCTACTATGACAAAGATCCCCACCACCATGCCGACGCGGTGATCCGCAAAAAAGTTACCGGGCTCACCCCCGAGGAGCTTGCCGCCCCCTCCACAGCCGGTCACACGTTTGCCACCGGCGGCATCGTCACCAAGCTCCAAGCGGCTGATTTCCTGATGAAGCATGGGGGGGAGATGTTTCTGGCGAGTGGATTCGATCTGAAAGACGTACGAAGCTTTTTAATCGAAGGAAAGCACATCAGAGGCACATGGTTTCGGAGCGAATCATGAGCTTTCGTATCGTTTTAATGGGCACCCCCCATTATGCCGAAGCGATTTTGGAAACATTGATCGATGCGGAGGATATGGATGTCGCGTTGGTATTGACGCAGCCGGATCGTCCCGTCGGACGCAAAAAAGTACTGACACCGCCGCCGGTCAAAACCCTGGCCGCTGAACACGGGATCACGGTCTTGCAGCCCGAACGCCTGAGTGATGCGGGGATCAACGAAGCGATTGCCGCAGCCAAGCCGGATTTTATCATCGTGGCCGCCTTCGGTCAGCTGTTGCCGCGTGCGACACTCGATATCGCGCCGTGCATCAATCTGCATGCCTCCCTCCTGCCGCAGTATCGTGGAGCCTCCCCGGTGCAGCAGGCTCTTCTGAACGGGGATCGGGTGACCGGGGTGACCTCGATGTTGATGGAAGAGGGGTTGGATACGGGGGATATTCTCGAAAAGGTGACGTTTGTGATCCCACCGGATATGCGCCTGCACGCCCTGATGGATCAGCTAACTCAAGATGCGGTGGTGCTGACTCTGAGTACGATCCGCCGGTTTGAAACGCTCGTACCGGTGCCGCAGGATGAAGAGCGGGCGACCTATTGCAAAAAGATCCGCCGTAGCGACGGAGAGGTTGATTTCGCTGATGCCGTTGAGATGTACAACAAATACCGGGCATTTGAAGGGTGGCCGGGAATCTTCACCGCCAACGGAACCAAGCTCGATGCGGTGCGGCTTGTCGATGCTGCCGGAGAGCATACCGGCGGGGAGATTCTGGCCTTTGAGGATGATGCGGTCGTTGTCGGCTGTGACCGGGGATCTCTCGCGATTGGGCAGCTTCAGCCCCCCTCCAAAAAGCCGATGAGTGCCCAAGCTTATTGTGTCGGGAGAAGTCTGCGTGTGGGCGATACGATCCTTTGAGACACTCCCCTCGACGCAGGTGTATCTGGTCGAGGCGGTACGGGCCGGAGAGATCACCGGCCCCACGGCGGTCATCGCGCAGGAGCAGATCCGAGGGGAGGGGAGTCGCGGCCATCGC
>CAYSQV010000159.1:0-3357 GCA_964433295.1 uncultured Nitratifractor sp.
GGTTGTATTTGCGTGCGACTTTGCCGTCAGCTATATCCAAAGCTCCGGCTATCCACGCGATTATTATCGCAAGAGTGAAGTTGTTTTGCTGTATCAGATACATTGCTACCGCACCGCAGGCGATATTGCCAAATGTTATCAGATTGGCGGCATTAAAGCGATTGTCTTTGTCAAAGAGATTCATTCAGGCTCCTCTTATTGGGCGTATTTTACCCAATTTGAGATATGATTACTCCATGAATGTTCCCCAACAACTTGCCATCATCGGCCCGACCGCCTCGGGTAAAACCGCGCTGGCACTCGAACTGGCCTCGCGTCACAACGGCGTGATCCTCTCCCTCGATTCACTGGCACTCTATCGCCAGATCGACATCGCCTCAGCCAAGCCCACTCCGCAGGAGCGGGGAGATATCCCCCATTTCGGGATCGACCTTGTTGATCCGGATATGCTGTTTGATGTGGTCACGTTCATCGACGAATACCGCCTCGCTGCCGCCGATGCCCTTCGCAGGGACGTTTTATTGATCATTGTCGGAGGATCAGGCTTTTATCTCAAAACCCTGCTTGAGGGGATCAGCCCGCTTCCCGAGACGACCGAAGCCCATCGCCGCCACATCAAAACCCTCATGGATGACCTGCCGCTTGCCTACGAACATCTGCGGGGGATCGATCCAGATTTTGCGGTCAAAATCACCCCGGCCGACCGCTACCGGATCGAAAAGGGGTTGCGGATCTACTATGCTTCAGGCGAGACCCCGGGCCGCTGGTACGCCCAGCACCCGCCCCGTCCGATCATCGAGGGGCCGCTGCCGATATATGAAATCACGGTCGAGCGCAGCCTCCTGCGCGAACGGATCAGACTGCGCACCCAAAAAATGTTGCGTGAGGGGCTCATCGATGAGGTCTGTATGCTGGAACGCACCTACACCCGCGCACCCCACCCGATGAAAGCGATCGGAATCAAGGAGACCCTGGAGTATCTTGACGGAAGATACGACCAAACACAGTTGCGTGAGGCGATCATCACCCACACCGCCCAACTGGCCAAACGGCAAGTAACTTTTAACAAAAGCCAATTGGGGAAAACCGTCCGCGGCACGCTGCCGGACCTGCGCAAACAACTGCTCTGAACCCGGAAGAGACCCTTCCGGGCACCTGAGGCTCAGTATCCGCTGGCGCTGATAAGATAGGTGACGTAGTTCATCAGCGGCTGGATGTAAAAAAGCGCCATAATGGTCGCAAAAGCTGCAATACCAATGATGATCTCCAGCGCACGGGAGCGGTTGGTGTAGACCGTTTCAGATCCTTCGGGGGCGGACTTCAGGAACATATAGACAATCAATTTCAGATAGTAGTAGGCGGCGATGGCACTGTTAAGCCCCATAACGATCGCCAACCAGATGTATCCGGCATCTACAGTGGCGCTCAGGATATACATCTTGCCCCAAAAGAGGCTAAAAGGCGGCACACCGCTAAGCGAAAGCATAAAGATTGCCATCATCACCGCGGCGAACGGTTCGATGTGGATCATCCCGGCGAACTTGACAAAAGGGTGATGGAAACGGGAATGGTGTGTCCGGTCCTTGTGGCGGCTGATCCAAAGCATCGAAAACGCTCCAAGGTTGGAAAACAAAAACAGCGCATAGTAGAGGAATATCCCGCTGTTGGCTTTGGTCGTATCGAGTGCGATCGCCGCCATCACAAAGCCCGCATGGGAGATGGAGCTGTAAGCGAGCATCCGCTTGACATCTCCCTGTACAATCGCCATCATATTCGAAAGCGTCATGGTAATCACCGCAAGAGCAATCACCACATTGCGCACCGTATCCACCCCCAGGTCGATGTACATCCCCATGACTCGCATTGCCACGACCATCATGGCGACCTTGGGAACAATCGACATGTATCCAGCCATCGGCGCGCTCGATCCCTCATAGACATCGGGTGTCCAGGTGTGGAACGGGAAGAGGGAGACCTTGAAGCCGATCGCAACCAGGATCATCATCGCCCCGCCGATGATCGCAGGCATCAATCCCGGCTCACCCATGCGTGCCTGCAGAACCTCGGCGATCCGGTAGAGCTCCACCGAACCGGTCACCGCATAGATCGCCGCAGCCCCCATAACGAAAAAGCCGGCGGCCATCGCTCCCATGGTGAAATATTTGAACGACGCTTCGTGCGAACCGACGGTATTGTGCATGGCGATCATCGTGTACAGTGCCAGCGACGCGGTCTCCAGGCCGACAAACATCATGATGAGGTTGTCCGTAGCAACCATAAACTGAAAGCCCGCAACCATAAAGAGAAAGAGCGCGAAATACTCAGGATAGGCGTACTCGTGAAAGCGTTTGGAGGTCAAAGCCAGCGGGATAAAGAGCATCGATGCGACCAGGATCAGCAGGTGACTCAGGATCGTCACTCCGTCCACGACCACGAGATCGAAAAACCCCCGGACATTGATCTTCAGACCCAGCGTCGCCCCCAGATCCACAAACAGCACCAACACAGTCAAAATCACATAGAGCGATTTGTCCAGATCTTTTTTGAGCAGATCAATGATCAAAATACCCAGCGCACCGGCGATGGCGACCAGCATCGGGGAGAGCGTAATAAAGTTGAGCGATGCGAGGTCAATTGAGATAGGCGTTAACATTACTGTGCCTCCTTTACGCTTTTGCTGACCCGTATGACTTTTTGGGTTTCGGGCTTGGCTTTTTCATGCATCAGCACCAGGAGCTGCTTGACGCTGTTGTCGATCGGCTGCAGCACCGGCTTGGGATACACCCCCAACCAGACGACAATCGCTACCAGCGGCACCAGTGCCGCCAGCTCCTTGCCGTTGAGGTCTGTCAGGGATTCGTTGATCTTATGGGTAACGGGACCGAAAAAGGAGCGCTTGTACAAGGTCAACATGTAAACCGCCCCCAAAATGATCGATGTTCCTCCGATCAGTGCCATAACAGGTGAGACTTTGAAGAAGCCGGCCAGAGAGAGGTACTCACCGACAAATCCCATCGTCAGCGGTAAGCCTACTGAGGCCATCAACATCACACCAAAAATCAGCGCGTAGTTGGGCATCACCGAGGCCAGACCGCCAAACTCGCTCATGAGCTTGGTATGGCGACGATCATAAATCACACCCACCAACAGGAAAAGCGCCCCGGAGACGATCCCGTGCGAAAGCATGAAAAAGACCGATCCGCTGATTCCTTCTGCGTTCATCGCGAAGATCCCGAGCATGATCACCCCCATGTGGGAGACCGACGAGTAGGCGATTACCTGTTTCATGTCTTTCTGGGCGTACGCGACCATCGCGGTGTAGACGATCATGATGAGCGACAGCACCGCTACGGGTGT
>CAYSQV010000160.1:0-3344 GCA_964433295.1 uncultured Nitratifractor sp.
GATACTGGTGCAGCCTTTGAGCCCGCACGAATCGCGATTCACCAAGATCAACCGACTGTTAGAACGAGTTCTCGTTAGAAAGGCCAGCCGATAAGTTCGGCAAAGCTCACCACCACAGAAAGCTCCTTAGACGGACGTTCTTGCTGACTCCAGTGACGGGGTCGATCTCAAGTACACCAATTTGCCTTTTCAGGTTGGGGTCCTCGCCGCCGATGAGGTAGAGCTTCTCTCCCAGGGCCACAAGGGCCGGATCTGCCACAGGTTGGGGAAGCTGTCCAAAACTCGCCACCTCTATCTGATCGGAAGAAGTACGGATTACCAAAAGTTCGTCAAGGGGTCTACCTGCCCAGCCCCCGGCTACATAGATCTCATCCCCAAGGACCGTGGCCGCGCAGCGGGACATGGGAACAGGCAGTTTCCCCCTCCGCAGGACCTCCCCACGCTGTGGGTCGAACTCCAAGATCTCGTCGAGTCGCCCATCCCTACCTTCTCCGCCGATCACGTAGAGATGGCCCTCTAGCGCGGCTACGGCCATGAATTCCCGGGGGCTAGGAAGCCCCCCCACCAATCTCACGTCGCCAGTGCCTATATCGAAAGCAATGACCTCGTCAAGTTGGTGTTCGCCGTCCCATCCCCCCACGTAGTACAGATCCCCTTTCCAACACGCGGCCCCACCATAGGCCCGGGGGGAAGGCAGATACCCTAACACTTGGCTTTCCGAACTGAGGGGATCGAAGGCCGTGATCTGGTCCATACAGCGCTGTCCAGCGAATCCACCGATCAGGTAGATTCGGTTTTCCCATCCGATCGCGCTCATCCCGAGTCGAGGGGGTGGTATCCTTCCGACCTTCCTGAGTTGCCGCTTATGCGGATCAATTTCCAATACTTCATCTACCACTCCCCGCGCCTCCGTAACCCCGCCGACCACGTAGATGTGGTCGAGGACACATATCGCTTGCACCCGTTCGCGGGCGGTCCAAGGGCGGCTTACTATGTACCGGGCTGAGAAGAGGGCGACGGTGGCCACGAACAAGAGCAGTGCCAGGTAGGCAGAGATCGTCCACAAACCTCGCCGTCGGGCCAATGCAGCCCCCTTTGCTCAAGGAAAGGGATCAGACGGAAATACGTCCACGCAGCCGAGGATCGAGTATATCCCGAAGGGCATCCCCTACGAGGTTCCAGGCGAGGCAAAACAGAGTGATGGCCGCTCCGGGATAGACTACGGTAAACCAATACGCCAATGGGTTGCCTTGCAAACCTATGATCCAGTTTCTCGCGTAGCTGATCATCTGACCCCAGTCGGCATACCCGCGGGGGGCGCCTACCCCAAGGAAGCTCAGCGCTGCGAAGGTAATTACGATGGAACCCATGTTCATCGTGGCCTGGACGAACACCGGCCAAATGGCGTTGGGCAGGATGTGACGCACGATCAACCGCCTGGTTGGAGCACCCAACGCCCGGGCCGCCTGCACGTAATCCATCTCCTTGAGCCGGAGCACCTCTCCTCGTATGAGCCGGGCATATCCCATCCACCCGAAGGCCACCAATGCGATCATGGCATTGGTCACACCCCGGCCCAGAATCGACGTGAGGGTCATCGCCGCGACCAAGAAAGGGAAGGCATAGAAGATGTCGGTTACCCGCATGACAACCTCGTCAAACCAGCGGCCATAGAACGCCGCCACCGCCCCGATCGTGATGCCTATCAAGGCCGAAAGGCCCACCACAATCGTGGACACATACCAGGCGGTTCGTGTTCCCCAAACGCACCCGTAGTAGATATCGTATTGCCCTTCCGCAGTGCCAAATGGGTGTTCAGGGCTGGGGGGCTGCGGCTCTGCCCGGTACCCATCCCTAGGAATCCGGTACGGCTCATGGGGCCACTTGGGGGGGGCGAGGATTGGGGCCACGATCGCCACTACCCCAAAGAAGAGGATCAACAAAAGCCCACTTAGGCCAAGCGGGTTTTCAAGTAGCTTTAAGAACGTCCTCATTCCAGTCTCACCCTTGGATCGATGAACGCGTACATGATGTCCACGATTAAGTTGGCCATGACGATCAGAAAGCCATTGAACAAGAGGTACCCCAGGAGCGCCGGAAGGTCAAATTGTTGCGCAGCCACGGCTGCCCAACGGCCCAAGCCATGCAAGTCGAAGATGTACTCAGTGATCACAAGCCCGTTGAACAGGAAGGCAACTGTAAGCCCGGCGATGGTGGCCACTGGAATAAGCGCGTTTCGCCGAGCGTGGCGCTTTATGACAATCCGCTCAGGGAGTCCCTTGGCCCTGGCGGTCATCACGTACTCCTGCCGCAAGGTCTCAAGCATGCTGGACCGGGTTACACGTAACAACATCGCCCAGCTCACGTAAGCGAGCACGATCACCGGGAGCACAAGATGCCGAAGAGCGTCTGCGAAAACAAACCAGTTCCAGTTCAAGATCGCGTCCAAGGTGATGATCCCTGTGTACAAGTGGAACTGATCGGAGTGGATGATGTGGCTCGCCTCCAGACTCAGACGCCCTGGAGGAAACCAGCCTAGGATCCCATAGAACACGAAAAGCGCTAGAAGCCCGGCGACAAAGGTGGGAAGAGACCAGCCCACGATCGCGAACACTCTGGTCGCGTGATCCACCGGCTTGTTCTGCTTGACAGCTGAGAGCTGGCCCAGCCATATCCCCCCGAAGACGATGGGAATGGCTGACCAAAGGGCGAGCTCAACCGATTGGGGGAGAAAGCGTTTGAAGGCGTCGAATACAGAACGTTTCGCCGACTCCGACCAGCCAAGGTCTCCATGAAGCACGTTGTTGAACCAGCGAGCGAACTGAATCCAAGGAGGATCGTCAAGCCCGAAGCGCTCGATCAGATCCTCCATGCTTTGGTTCTTAAGCTGGGTGACATCGCTCACGAAAACGGCTGCCCTCTGATACGGGCTGAGCAAACTCATCATCCCAAAGATCATCATGAAAAGCCCGAACAGGACTATTGGTAGCAAAAGCAGCCGTCGTACTATGTAAGCGATCAACTTTCTCCTCCCTCATAAAGTAAAGGGGCAAGGGCTCTGACGCCCCTGCCCCTTAGTTTAAACAGGGGATCTCCCCCACTCAAGCCTACTCGTACGCCTTGTACATGGGATAGAAGTAGGGACCGGGGAAGATGGGGTTGAACGGGTACCCCTGCACCCAGTCGCGGATGTTCCATAAGCCCTCGGCCTGAGGCAGCCAGATGTCGATGGCGTACTCATGGGCCAGGCGCGAGATCTCGTAGTAAGCCTGGGCCCGCTCTGCTTGGTCAGTCGTAGCCATGCCGGCCTCGACAAGGGGGTCGAAGTAGGGCTTGAAGATGTT
>CAYSQV010000161.1:0-3310 GCA_964433295.1 uncultured Nitratifractor sp.
CTGACAAGCCCAAGGAGAACCGCTGGAGCGATGAAGAGAGCGAGACCTCCAACCGCGCATTTTATGAGACGGGAGGGTGATGTTAGTTTGTTTTATCTGACGGAGCATTTTTTCTCTATTCAGGGCGAAGGGAAATACGCTGGAACGCCCTCCTATTTTCTCCGTACCGGCGGATGCAATCTCTCCTGCCGCGGTTTTGGAGCCGAGTACGAAACCGCGGGGGAGACCCGATATGGCTGCGATACCTATTTTGCTGTCGACAAGGCTTTTTCGGGTCAATGGCAAAAAATAGAACACAGTGCGCCGCTGATCACGCAGCTGCAAACAGCGTTTGATGCCATCGGGTATCGGCCCGATGTTGTGATCACCGGCGGCGAACCGCTTCTGTACCATGGAGACAGTGTTTTTTATGCGGTGGTAGAGTGGTTGGTCGGGCAGGGGATTCGGGTGACGTTTGAGACCAACGGAACGGTGACCGTGGATTTCGATCGCTACCCGGCCTATCGGCAATGCATTTTTGCCCTTTCCGTCAAGCTCTCCAACAGCGGTGAACCTGAGACGCGGCGCATTGTTCCTGCGGCATTGCGTGCTATCGCCGAGAATGCGGCCGAAGCGTTTCTCAAGTGTACGATCAGCCGGGATCTGATCGAAACAACCGCCGCAGATGAGATCGCCGCATTGCAAACCCTCTTGCCCCGGCTGGAGATTTACTGCATGCCCGTCGGGGAAAAGCGTGATACGATCTGGCGCAATGACCAGGCGGTATTTTCCTTCTGCAAACAGCACAACTACCGCTATTCCGACCGACTCCATATCCGTGTCTTTGATGATACGGTCGGGGTGTGAAATTTGGGTATAATTGCGTATGATTATCCGAAAACTTTTTAAATTTGAAAATGCGCATATCGTGCGTCACTGCACGACCCGAAGATGCAGCGAAAACATACATGGCCACTCATACAAAGTAGAAGTACTGCTTGAGTCAGACTATCTCGATCATGGGCAGATGGTGTATGATTTTGGGCTCATGAAGCAGACAATCAAAGAGATGATCGACAGTTTTGATCACGGCATTACACTGTGGAGCGGGGACAATGCAGACTACATTGCGTCGATGAAGCGCTTCTCCAAACGCTGGATCGAGCTGCCGGTAAGCCCCTCGGCCGAACAGTTTGCCCGGGTGATCTTTCTGATGGTGGAGCGGGTGCTTGAGGTTACCCGGATGCAAAACGGAGAGCGCAATGTGCATCTGCACAGTATCATTGTCCATGAGACCGATACCGGCTATGCCCAGGCATTTGCCGAAGATGCCCACAGTGAAAAGATGGGGCAAATCCCTCTGGATGCAATCTGCTTTTCGGACCAGGTGGTTCAGGAGTGGAGCCAGCCGCATCTATGGGAAAAATTGCTTTCCCGTATTCCGATCAAATCGCCGATCAAAGTCTAAAGTACAGTTATTCCACAATTTTTTTGCTATAATAACTCCATCACATACAAAAGGATACCCATGAAAAAGATCTATCTCCTCTCCGTTGCTCTGGCGGCCGTGCTGGCCGGTTGTAGCAGTAACAGCGCCAAAGAGGCCGCCTCTAAAGCGAGTGAAGCGACCCAGAATGTCGCCAAAAGTGCCGTAGATACGGCCAAAGAGAAGGCCGCTGAGGCTGTCGAAGCGACCAAAGAGGCTGCCGCTGCAGCGGTGGATGCCGCCAAAGAAAAAACAGCCCAAGCGGTGGATGCCGCCAAGGAGAAAACCGCTGAAGCCGTAGATGCGGTCAAGGAGGAAGCGGCCAAGGCTGTTGACACCACCAAAGAGAAGGCCACCGAAGTGGCAGATGCCGCCAAAGAAAAAGCGGCTGAGGTGGTCAAAGAGACCCAGGAAAAGGTCGCAGACGAAGAGGCGGCGATGTCCAAGACATCCCAAAGCACACCGGCCGCCGGAGCGGCTGCGCCGGCTGCCGATCCGGCCAAAGGCAAATCTCTCTACGCCAAATGCGCCGGCTGTCACGGTGCCAACGGCCAAACCAAAGCGTTGGGAAAATCCAACCCCATAGCCGGTCTGGATGTGGCGACCGTGACCGCGGATATCAAAGGATACCAGGCCGGTACCCTCAACAGGCACGGCATGGGCGCTCTCATGAAAGGGCAGGTTGCCGGCATGAGCGAAGAGGACATTGCGGCGGTCTCTTCGTACATCTCTTCCCTCAAATAAGCCTGAACAAATCGGAGGATTTTCCTCCGATTACTTAATTTCTTCTTAACCTGTTACCTTATATTCATTTTTTTGATATTTTTTATATTTGTATGACATAAATCAACTTTCACTTGTTGTTTTCACGTTATAATCCAATGCATCCCTAAAACATACAGGAGGTTATAATGGGAATGAATAGACGAGATTTTCTCAAGAGTTCGGCGGCAGCCGCAGCAGCTGGTGCAGTGGGGATAACCGTCCCGGCTGAAGTCCAGGCTGCAGCAGCCAAAGGTGAAGAGGGCTGGCGCTGGGACAAAGCAGCCTGCCGCTTCTGTGGAACCGGGTGTGGTATCATGCTCGCAACCAAAGGGGGCAAGATCGTTGCCGTCAAAGGGGACCCCGCTGCACCGGTCAACCGCGGACTGAACTGTATCAAAGGATACTTCAACGCCAAGATCATGTACGGAGCGGATCGCCTCAAAACGCCTCTGTTGCGTGTCAACGACAAAGGTGAGTTTGACAAACACGGCAAATTCAAACCGGTTTCCTGGAAACGTGCTTTTGACGAGATGGAGAAAAACATCAAAAAAGCACTCAAAGCCAGTGGACCTGAAGGGGTAGCTGTCTTTGCATCTGGACAATATACCGTCATGGAAGGGTACGCGGCACAAAAGATGATGAAAGGGGGCTTCCGCTCCAACGCCATCGATCCCAATGCACGCCACTGTATGGCTTCAGCCGTTGTGGGCTTCTATCAAACGTTTGGTATTGATGAGCCCTCCGGCTGCTACGATGACATCGAGCTGACCGATACGGTCATCAGCTGGGGATCGAACATGGCCGAAATGCACCCGATCCTCTGGTCCCGTGTCACCGACCGCAAACTGAGCGATCCCGAGCGCGTCAAAGTGGTCAACATTACCACCTACCGCACCCGATCCTCTGACCTGGCGGACTTTGAGATCATCTTCACCCCGCAAACCGACCTGGCATTGTGGAACTACGTCGCCCGTGAGATCGTCATGCGCGATGAGAAAGAGAAGATCATCGACTGGGATTTTGTCAAGAAACACATGATCTTTGCCGTGGGCCCGGTCAATATAGGCTACGGTCTGCGCC
>CAYSQV010000162.1:0-3292 GCA_964433295.1 uncultured Nitratifractor sp.
CTTCGAGGAGTTCAAGGGTACGGGCAACTCTGAGGTCGTCCTCTCCCGACATGTCGCCGATCGCCGCATCTATCCTGCCATCGACGTGACCAAATCAGGTACCCGAAAAGAGGAGCTTCTCACCGATCCTGAAACCCTCCAGAAAGTCTGGGCGATCCGCAATGCCATGCAGAACATGGAGGAGGTCGAAGGGCTTAAATTCCTCTTCAACAAAATGGCCAAAACCAAGAGCAACGAAGAATTTTTGTCGATCATGAACGAAGGCGCGTAACGCACAGTGCGGCCGTGCTGACAGAGGAGAAAGGTTGACAGACAGCATCCGAAAACGCATCGGCGTTTTTGATTCCGGGCTGGGGGGATTGACGGTTGTCCGGGCTTTACAAGCGCATCTTGACGGTATTGAAATCATCTATGTTGCCGATACGGCACATGCTCCCTACGGTGAGAAATCAACCGATCAGATCCGCCATTACAGCGACGCGATCACCCGCTATCTGATCGATACGCATCGCATCGATGCGCTGGTGGTGGCATGCAATACCGCGACATCGGCGGCGATCGCCCACCTGCGCGATACCTTTGCTGATCTTGTTATCGTAGGGACGGAGCCGGGGATCAAACCGGCCATGCAAAGAACGCACAGCGGAAAGGTTGGTATCCTTGCCACGCCGGCAACCCTTCGGGGGGATAAATATCAGGCGTTGGCCGATCGCCTCTACAACGGTACGGATCTTGAGCTGTTTGAGCAGGCGTGCCCCGGTCTGGTCGAACAGATCGAAGCCGGTCGGATCGACACCCCGCGGACCGAGGCGATGCTGGAGCGCTGGCTCGCACCGATGCGGGAAGCAGGGGTCGATACCATCGTACTGGGGTGCACCCACTATCCGTTAGCTGCAAAGGCCATCGAACGGGTGATGGGGCGGTTGGTTGAACTGATCGAAACCGGAGAGGCGATTGCGCAGCGGCTCAAATCTCTTATTGACTTCTCCCCTCGGGGGGGAGCCCAAACCCTTGAACTGTATGCGACCGGTACCATCGATGAACGTGCCGTCAAACAGATCCTGGAGTGTGAGAACGTATCGATAAAAACCATAAAGGATATATCATGAACAGTGTTGAGATATTGGGTTACATCGGTATGGCACTGGTTGTCACCTCTTTTTTGAGCCGGTCGATGTTTGTGCTGCGCCTGCTGAATGCTCTTGGGGCAGCGATCATTACGGTATACGCACTGCTGATCGATGCCTGGCCGATGGTTTGGCTCAACGGTCTGCTGGCTGCGATCAATCTGTATCATTTGGTGCTGTTGCTGCGCGAACGCCAGGCTCCTCGTCACGCCTCCTGAGCAAAAAAGGCTCCTATCTCTGCACGGCCCGCAACATTTCTGCCAGAGGCAGGGTGTTGACAACCTGCTCTTTTTCGAGCCACCCACGGCGGGCCTGATGGACCCCGTAACGCAGGTAGTCGAGGGAGTTGATGTTGTGCGCGTCGGTGGATATCGCAAAGTGCGCTCCCATCTCTTTGGCTTGTTTGATGTGGATAGCGTTTAGATCCATCCGCTGCGGCTGTGCGTTGATCTCCAGGACGACTCCCCGCTCAATCGCCCCTTTGATCAGTTTTTTCCACAGGAGCCTGTGCGGGGCTCTCTGGTTGATCAGCCGTCCGGATGGATGGGCGAGGATGTGGACGCAGGGGTGGTCCAGGGCTTTGAGGATGCGTGCGGTCTGGCGGGAGGGGGAGAGATCGAAATGGTCATGTACCCCGGCTATGACGAGATCAAGCTTTGCGAGGATGGCATCGGGCAGAGCGAGCGTGCCGTTGGGGAGGATGTCCACTTCGATCCCTTTAAGCAGCGTGATATCCGGGTGGGTTTCGTTCCATCGGTCGATCATGTTGATTTGTTCATGGAGGCGTTTCTCATCCAGTCCGTGTACGATCGGCAAATGGCGGGAATGATCGGTGATTGCGAGATATTCGTATCCTCGCTTTTGGGCCGCCTTGGCCATGGCTTCAATGCTGTCGATCCCGTCGCTCCAGCGGGTATGGGTATGCAGGTCACCGCGCAGGTCTTCAAGGGTAATGAGATCGGGCAGTTTTCCTTCACGGGCGGCACGCAGCTCCCCGCGCCGCTCACGCAGTTCCGGCTCGATGTAGCGCAGCCCCACGGCAGCATAAAATTCGCTTTCGGTCGCTCCGGCGATCCGTTTTCCTTTATCAAAAAGACCGTATTCGTTGACTTTGCGTCCCAGAGCTTTTTGTTCGATCCGTATGGCGATGTTGTGGGATTTGGAACCGGTGAAATAGTGCAGTGTCGCGCCGAAACTCTCCGCCTGCACGCAGCGAAGATCGACCTGAATATCGCTGGCGAGGATTACCGTAGAGCGGGTCGACCCCTGTGAGACAATCTCCCGAACATCGGGATAGCGGACGAACCAGTCGATGAGACGATCGGGATGATCGGAAGTCGTAACGATGTCCAGATCGCCCACGGTCTCTTTGCGACGGCGGTAGCTTCCGGCGATGACCACCTCTGTGGCATCGGGACAGCGTCGCAGGTAGCGCTCAAGTGCCTGAGCATGGGGTTCGGCTTCGCTATAGAGAAAGCGCCTTCCTTCTTTTTTGGCCAGCAGAGTTGTGTGGAGGATTTTGTCTTCGAGTGTGGCGCCAAAACCCGGAAGGGTACGGATGCGGTGGGCCTGCGCGGCCGATTTGAGGGCATCAAGGGTGGCGATCCCGAGTTGTTCGTAGAGGAGCTTGGCCCGTTTCGGTCCGATTCCTTCGACACGCAGAAGATCGGTCAGATGAGGCGGAAATTCTTTTGTGAGCTGTTCGAGTTTTTGGAGTTTTCCAGTGCGGACGATCTCTTTGATTTTGGCGGAGATGTGCTCTCCAATAGCGGGGAGGCTGGTCAGATCGGCTCCGTTTTGCACCAGGGTCTGAAGGGGTGTTCCCAAACCGGAGATGGTACGGGCGGCATTGCGGTAGGCACGGATTTTGAAAGGATCATCTCCCCGAATGGCCAGCAGATCGGCCAGCTCCTTGAACATCTGTGCGATTTGTGCGTTGCTCAGAACCATCGCAAGTCTCCTTAGGGTATTATACCCCAAAATTCGATGAGGCAGCCGGTTGCATATTTTGGCTTTCTGTGCTATACTTGGAAGTTGCAGGTTTTGGAATCGCTGGATTCCCGAATACTGGTTCGGCAGGGTTGCCCAGCTATGAGTTGCCGCGGGCGGCGTATCTTCTCCGGATGCGCTGTGCCACGGTACGAAACCCTGTTCACCCCGGGAGA
>CAYSQV010000163.1:0-3256 GCA_964433295.1 uncultured Nitratifractor sp.
CCGGCGCGTTTCATCTGCTGCTGGATCTTTGCCGGTATGGGGTGTGGGTTTGCCCCTGCGATCAGAAAGGTTGAAAAGAAAAATAATATCCCAAAAATCACCCGTATCACGTCCCATCCTCCTGTGTAGAGCCAGTGGCTTTTTCTGCGTAGACAAGTGTGCGATCCATCATCTCCAGTAGAAAAGGGGTGTACTCAAGCACTTCATCAAAAACCTCCTGAAGCTGCTCTTCGATGTACTCATGGGCGATGGTATTTCGTATGTCTTTCATGAGCCTCAGTGTCTCGATCTCTTCGACCAGACCCCGTTTGTGTGCGTTGTTGACCGTATCGATCAAGGTTCCCTGATTTTCAAATTCGTACGCATCGATCGAGCGAAAAAGCTTGCGGATCAGAAAATCAATCCCCCGGGCATAGCGACCGGTCAATAGCTCGAAAGTTTCCAGCTCTTCGTCTGAATAGGCATCTTGAATACCAATGGCCCTGCTGCGTGCGTATGAATGCGCCAGCCAGTCACGCTGTTTGCGCATCTGGCGAATATGATCTCTCAAAACCGCCCGCATCACAACATCACCGCACGAGGATAGATATGCCGCACAAATGGCGTACTCAGTGAACCATCATCAAGAAGTATATCCAATTTCTGCTCGCCAAAACGGTCGAAAAAATCCAAACGAAGTCTGCGCAAATCTCTCTGTGTCAGCTTCGAAGAGAGGATCAGTAGATCAATGTCTCCGCCACGGGAATGCGGATCCGTACGGCTCCCAAAAAGAAAAAGCTGTGCCTGCGGATCAAGGCGGTACAACGTATGCTTGAACTGGGCAACCATCTGGGGACTGAGTCGCATATGGGGCTCCTTAATTGGGGATATTATATCCAAAAAAATATGTCATGGTTTTTTGCGTGCATTTTTCATGACTCTGGTGGTGTCAAAATCGCACCGGGATCGATCCGGTTCAACCAGCGGACAGGAACGCTGCTCAAGAATACGCTCCAAGGTATCGAAAGCCTTGCGTCGGGCAGGGGTGTTGAACTGGACTTTTTCGAGCTTTTCGGTGAAGTACCCTTCTCCCTGAGGGATGCGATAGAGGGATTTGGGGGATTCGTATGTCCAGTAGAATTCGCAGGCGGTGTAGGCATCGAGGTATTGTTTCTTGAACGCCACCAGTTTGGCAGCATGGTTGCCTACCTTGCCATAGAGGGCAATCTGCCGCTGGAGCGCACGGGCAGCTTGCTGAAACAGGGCACGCTCGATCGGGTGTGTGGCATGTGCAGCGATCCAGCGATCGACATCGTCACGGATGCCGTTGCGGTCGGCATCGGTACCAAGAAGAGACGAGCCGCCATAGAGGAAAGCACAGGCAGTGATTAGGAGGATCAGATATCTTTTCATGATCAGCATGGTAACAAAGAAGCGTTAACCATTGATGACGATGCGAGGGAGGTTGTGGTATAATCTCTCTTTTGATTTTGGGAGTATTTATGATTATTTCATTGATTTTTGTCGGTCTTTTTGTCGGGATCATCTCCGGATTTTTTGGCGTAGGAGGCGGGATGATCCTGGTACCGATGTTGATGGCACTGGGATTTGACATCAAATCGGCCATCGCGATCTCCACCGTGCAGATGGTCTTCAGCTCTGTCAACGGCTCGATCATGAACTACCGCAAAGGCAAACTCCAGCTGGGTGAAGGGATCTGGGTCGGGGTGGGGGGATTGCTCGGGGGGATCGTCGGGGCACGCCTGACCGATCTGCTGGCGCGTGAGACGCTGCAGTACATTTTTTTGGCATTGATCCTTTTTGCGCTGGTACGTCTGCTGACAGCCCCAAAGCCCCATCCTGATCAGGAGGAAGGCAGCTTCTCCAAGGCTGTACTGTTTGGGATCGGGTTTGGGATCGGGATCATCGCGATGATGCTCGGGGTCGGCGGATCGGTGATGCTGACTCCTATTTTGGTCGGATTCCTCCATTTTCCGACCAAAAAAGCCGCAACCGCCGGACTGTTTTTTGTCGTATTCTCCTCGATTGCCGGGCTGGGATATAAGCTGGCCGCCGGAACGTTTGCCGATCTGTCGCTTTCGTGGGTCTCTGTCCTCAGTGTCGCTGTGGCGGCCCTGGCGGGGGTCATGGCCGGCATCGCACTCAAAGAGGTCGTCTCCGACCGCCACCACCGTCTTTCGCTGATCGTTCTTTATGTTGTGATATTGGGTCTGCTGGTACAGAAAATATTTTTTTGATTCGATACGCTCAGGCAAGAAAGGCGGATCCGGAATCTGCCTCCTACTCCACCGTCACACTCTTGGCGAGGTTTCTCGGCATATCGACATCGTTGCCCAGGCGAACAGAGATCTCCAGTGCCAGCAGCTGGATGACCACCATCATCTCGAAAAACTCCACCATCGGGTGATCGGCGTATTGGGTCTGGATGAAGTCATCGGCCAGATCAAACGGCTCGGGGCTGATGGCGAGGATTGTCGCATCCCGGGCGCTGAGTTCTTCGACATTGGATTTGACCTTCTCATAAAGAAGTGTGCGGGGCATGAGCGCGATGGTAAAAAGCTCGCTGTCAGCCAGCGCGATGGGGCCGTGCTTCATCTCGCCGGCGGGATAGCCTTCGGCATGGAGGTAGCTGATCTCTTTGAGCTTGAGGGCCCCTTCGAGCGCCAGAGGATAGAACAGATCCCGTCCGATAAAGAAAAAGCCATGCCCGTGCAGGTAGCGTTTGCTCAGGCGATGGATGCGATCGTGCAGCGTGTCGGTCACCACAAGAGCTTTGGGGGTACGCAGCATGGCGGCGATCTCCTCGGCGATCGTTTGGGCTGAGGCACTCTCCCGTGCCTGTGCAAGCCACAGCGAGAGCATCCAGAGAACCATAGTCTGAGTAGCAAACGCTTTGGTGCTGGCGACCCCCTTTTCGATCCCGGCACGTGTCAGGATCGCGGCGTCGCTCTCCCGGACGATGGAGGAGTTGTCGACGTTGCAGACTGTGAGAGTGCGCAGGCCCGCGCGTTTGGCCATTTTGAGTGCTTCGAGCGTGTCGGCAGTCTCTCCGGATTGCGAGATGGTGACAAAGAGGGTATCCGGCTCCAGCAGCGGCTGTTTGTATCGGAATTCGCTGGCGATCTCGATGTCACAGCGGATCCTGGCGATCCGTTCAAAGAGATAGGCGCCGGCCATGGCGGAGTGGTAGCTGGTGCCGCAGGCACAGATCTTGATGGCGTTGATTCCGTCATACAGCCCGCTGTCAAGCTCCTCA
>CAYSQV010000164.1:0-3243 GCA_964433295.1 uncultured Nitratifractor sp.
CACGTCGGCTTCCGGATTGGTCTGGGTGCCCAGCCACACATAGCATCCCTCCTTTCCCCGAAGGAAAAAACTGAAATCCTCGCTCCCCATGCTGGAGGCGAAATCGCTCCGGATCCTCTCCGCTCCCACCACCGACTCGGCGGCGGCACGGGCGGTCTCGGTGTGGGTATTGATCGTCGGGGGATAGCGACGGCGGTAGTGGACCTCGGCCTGCGCGCCGAAGCTGGCGGCGATCCCCTCGGCGATGGTGCGGATACGCTCCTCGATACGCTCCTGCACCGCGACGCTGAAAGCTCGGATGGAGCCTTCGATGGCACAGGTGTCGGGGATGATGTTAAACGCCACGCCGCTGCGGATACCCGAGACACTCACCACGTGCGCTTCGGCCGGATCGATGTCGAGCGAGGAGATCTGTTTGACCGCCAGGACGATGTGCGAAGCGACCACGATGGGGTTGATCGCCCGGTGGGGCTGAGAGCTGTGGCCCGAACGCCCCGTGACGGTGATCTCCCAGGTGTCGATGGAGGTCATGACGGGGCCGGGTTTGATGAGGAAGGTCCCCAGCGGCTCACTCGGGCGGTTGTGCATCCCATAGATCCGATCAAAATCAAATCGCTCAAAGAGCCCATCCTCGATCATCGCCTTGGCCCCGGCGCCCCCCTCTTCCGCCGGCTGGAAGATCAGATAGACCGTCCCGTCAAAATCGACCGCATCCCGGATCACTTGAGCCCCGGCCAGCAGCATCACGCTGTGACCGTCGTGTCCGCAGGCATGCATCTTGCCCGGGGTCTGCGATCCGTACGCCACCCCGCTCTCTTCGGCGATGGGCAGTGCGTCCATGTCGGCCCGCAGGGCGATCGCGCGATCGCTGCTCCCTTTGCGGATCCAGGCGACGATACCGGTCTTGCCGATACCCCGCTCATAGGGGATCTCCAGCCGATCCAGCTCCTGCGCGATCCGATCGGCGGTACGGTGCTCCTCGTAGGCCAGTTCCGGCATTTGGTGCAGTTCGTGCCGCAGTCGGGTATAGTACGTGACCGCTTCAGGGGAGAGGCTCTGCGCCATCACGGTCTCCTCAACGCATCAGCCCGGGAGGCATCCCCCCGCCACCGCCCTGCATCTGCTGCATCATCTTCTGTATCTCTTTCATGCCACCCTTGGAGGACATTTTCTTGGCCATTTTGGCCGCATTCTTGAACTGCTTAAGCACCCGGTTGACCTGCATGGGATCGAGACCGGCACCGGCGGCGATACGGCGTTTGCGGGTGTTGTTGAGCAGGTCGGGGTTTTCACGCTCTTTGGGGGTCATGGAACTGACCATCGCTTTGATAGCACGCACCTCATCGGAGTTTTCCAGATCCATGTCGCCCAGCTGTTTGGCCATATTGCCCATGCCGGGGATCATCCCCATGATCGATTTCATCGATCCCAGTTTCTTGATCTGCTCCATCTGGTCGAGGAAGTCGTTGAAGTTGAACTGCCCTTTTTTGATCTTGGAGGTCATCTTTTTGGCGGTCTTCTCGTCGATCACCGCGGCGGTCTTCTCCGCCAGCCCCTCGATGTCGCCCGCGCCCATAAGCCGTCCGGTGATCCGCTCGGGGATGAAGGGATCCAGATCGGGCATCTTCTCTCCGCTACCGATGAAACGCAACGGTACTCCCACCTGATGAGCGATACCAAGAGCTACGCCCCCTTTGGAGTCACCGTCGAATTTGCTCAACACCACGCCGGTGATACCGATCTTCTCTTTGAAAGTCTGGGCGGTGCGCACCGCATCCATTCCCGTCATTGCGTCCGCAACATAGAAGATCTCATCCGGATCGGCCACAGCCTTGACCTCGGCCAGCTCAGTCATGAGCTCCTCATCGATCGCCAGCCGCCCAGCGGTATCGATCAGGACGACATCGTAGAGCTCTTTTTCGGCTTTGGCCAGAGCCTCTTTGACCAGCTCGGTGGGGGTGCCGTTCTCATCGGCGACCAGATCGACCTCGATCTGCTCCGCGATCTGTCGCAGCTGCTCCACGGCTGCCAGACGCTGGAGGTCGGCTGCAACGATGAGGACTTTTTTCTTTTTCTGCTCTTTGAGCATGTATGCCAGCTTGCCGGTGGTGGTGGTCTTACCCGAACCCTGAAGCCCCGTCATCAGCACCACCGTCGGCGGTTTGGAAGCAAAGACAAACCCCTGATTGCCCTCGGCGGTCAATATCCGCAACAGCTCATTTTGGAGTGCGGCGAGAAAGGACTCTTTGCCGATCCCCGCCGCCTTGGTCTCCCGCTCCACGGTGGCGATGAGCTCTTTGACCACTTTGTGGTGCACGTCGGCTTTGAGAAGCGATTTCTTGAGCTCTGCCAGGGCCTTCTTGAGAGCCTTTTCATCATCATGAAATCGTATCTTGCCTATGGCGTTCTTAAAACTGTCGGTGAGGGTGTCGAACATGTGTGGATACCTCGAATGTTTTAGTTAGAGGGATTTTACCGAAGGGGGGCTTAGAGGTGGGATTTTGACCGAATAGCCTATTGAAAAATAAACTCTATTACCTCTTGCTTCTAACGCAGCGGACAAATAGCTTCGCACCTTTTTCAAATCGTATTACTTCTCCCCTCCAAAATCCAACAACCCAAGCACTATTCATATTGTTGCTATCGGTTGTTGATGACCAATATGAAGAAAAGAGCACGCTATGGCCCGTATGAACAAAAGACGAATAAATAGTGGGGTCATCTTCGCTTCTATCTATAATCGTACGCAATTCATTTATATTTGGCAATCTCCAGTCGTTGTAGCCACCCAACATTGAGGATTCACATCCATTGATAGCATCTTGCCAACCCATTTCTGCACTAATATTATTATCTTGCCACTGTATTCCTCTCGATGTATCCGTCACGATACCTGTCTGATTATCCCGCGTTAGCCCTGCATTTAAAATGGATGCAATAAATACAAACAGTAAAAATATGTTCTTCATTAATTTCTCCTATATTCTTCTAACGCATCGTATATAAAAAGCAAAATCTTGCAGCCGCATAATCACAGAGCCATACTCAAATGAAACAGCCCATGCATCTCCATTGTCTTTTTTGTCGCTCGTCCAATATAATTCATATGCGGTATTGAAAAATACTGGATTTATCGCCGGCTCATGCCGCCCATAGTCTACAATATCTTCAAGCTCTTTGCTTGTCGGCATTCGCCAATCTTTATAGCCACCCAGTGTTAATCTATTGCAATAATCTTTGGTG
>CAYSQV010000165.1:0-3243 GCA_964433295.1 uncultured Nitratifractor sp.
TACGCAGATGGCGTTTGGTGAGCTCATCCTGCAGCCGGGCACTGACCATGCCGTACGGGGGGCGGAAATAGCGCGGTCGCAGATCAAAATGGCGAAAGAGCTCTAACGCACGGTCAAGCTCCCGACGGATACGCCTGGAAGAGAGTTTGCGATAATCCAAATGGTGATACCCATGCAATCCGACCGTAAAGAGCGGATCGTTATAGAGGCGGGCTTTGGTGGAGGTCAACTGGGGAGCCAGCAGGAAAAAGGTGGCCGCAGCGTTGCGACGCTTGAGCAGCTCCAGCAGTGCCGGGGTGCGGCCAAGCGGCCCGTCGTCAAACGTCAGTGCGACGATCTTTTCCCGGGTATCGGCACGGAAAAAGACCGATGCTTTCTGTGCTGCGGGCATTCGGCAAACGTGCCGGGCGTAGCTGGGATAAAGGTGCCAAAAAGGTGAATCGTTGGCCGATCGGGCGTGGAGGGTGAGGCTCAAAGCCGCCATCAGAAACCAGCGCCCGATCACGCCTCTGCTCCTTCCCGATAGAGCAGTTCGATCCGATCCCCTTCGTGAAGCGGCTGATCGAACCACGGCAGTGTGACATTCAAAAACGGCACCGCATCGATCCGGGTACGCATCACCTCCCGGCCGTTGAGCAGTGTCAGCAGTGTCCCCCGGGTGGCATGGCGGAAGCGGAGTGTGGTCAGCTGCGGATGGGGCGCATCGACATCAATGAGGCTGGGGCTGAGCCAGGCGATGGCATCATCGGCTTCGATGGTGACGGTGCGCAAGGGCTGTTCGTGCGTGAGCGATTTGTGGAGTGCGCGGGCGGCCTTTTGCCCTTCAAAATAGCATTTAAACGCCGTAAGTGCTCCGCGAAGCGCATTACCCGCCACGAAAAAACAGGGATCATCGGTCTGGTAGTTTTGCGTCACATACGCGGAGTTGTTTCGGTGGTTGAAGCGCGTGAAACTCTCCTGCATGATCGCCCCCTCCGGGGTAAACTCGCCGCTGAAGATCACGCCGTCGCAGTCGATGAACTCCTCAGTGCCGTTTTTGCGGATCGTGACCCCGGCGATCTGTTGCCCTTCTCCTTCGATCGTGATCTGCTCGACCCCGGTATGCACGGGGACTTTGAGAAGATACTCAGCGGCGGGCTTGAGGGGGGCAAACATGTTGATGCGGGGTGCCTCCTCGATCATGGCTGCCACCTCGATACCGGCATGGCGGCAGGTGGCAATGGCGGAGAAGCTCACCGCTTCGCTGCCGACAATGACAGCCCGCTCGAACGGCTTGCGCTCATTCAGATAGACAAACCGCTGCAGCGCACCGGTGGTGATGATGTCGGGGCTGCGGATGCCGGAGACCAGCCGGGGAGGGCGGGGGGTCTCCCGGGCTCCCAGTGCCAGGAGTGTGCGGCGGGCACGGTAGTGCTGGATCCCCTCGGGCGTGCTGAAGGTAAGCACATTGTCTTCGATACGGATGAGGGTAGAACGCAGGGAGAATGTTGTATTGTATTTTTGGGCGGTCTCAACCAGCTTGCGAGCATAGTCAGGGCCGGTGTAGGGGCGCTTGAACTCTGCAATCCCAAATCCGGTATGGCCGCAGTGGCGCGGGACACCGCCCGCTTCGGCTTCGCGGTCGAAGACGATCATGTCTGTCTGCCCCAGCCTGGCCAGCTCGATGGCGGCACCGAGACCCGCAGGCCCGGCACCGACGATGGCGACGTCGATTTCGGTGATCTGTGGCGAATCAGGCATGGGGGGCTCCTTGTTCCTCTTCGATGATTCGGGCGACATCAGCGGCACAGTTGAAGCCCTGACAACGCCCCATTCCCGCGCGTGTCCGGCGCTTGAGGCCACCCCAGGTGCCCGCACCGCTCTCACCCCGCAGCGCCTCGCGAATCTCCCGCTCGGTGACGTGTTCGCAATGGCAGACGATCCGCCCGTACCCTTCCCGCTCGTAATCGCGCTCGGCGAAGACACTGATATTGGGGGTGGTGACCATGGGCACTTCGGGGGGCGCATCGGCGTAGCGGGTGTCGTGGAGTTTCCAGATGTGTTTGGCCAATCCCAGAGAAGCGGTCAGTCCGGTGGAGCGGATGCCGCCGACGGTGATCCAGTTTTGTGCTTCGTTGACCATGACCCGATACCCGGGCGCGTCCGAAGCGGGACGCAGACCGGCGAACGTGGCGACAATTTTGTGTTCACGCAGCGCCGGGACGATGCGGAAGGCTTTTTCCTGAAGATCCCTGAGCGTCTCTTTCACCGTGCGGCTGTCGGTGCGGCTCTCTTGATCCTCTGCGGTGGGGCCGACGAGGATGTTGCCAAAGGCGGTGGGGGTGACGACGACCCCCTTGGTGATCTTGGTGGGTACGGGGAGGATGATCGTCTTGATGAGATCGTAGGCCGTCTTGTCGAAGATGATGAACTGCCCTTTGCGGGGGATGATCTTGAAATCCTCCGATCCCTTGATCCGATCGACTACGTCGCCGTAGAGTCCGGCGGCATTGATGACCGTGCGGGCTCTGAGCATCCCGCGGGAAGTTTCGAGCTCCCAGTACTCTCCTGTGTGGTGCCCACCGGTCACCTCATGGGAAAAAGCGGTCTTGCCTCCGGCAGCAATGCCCTGTTTGAGATAGGCCAGGGGTGCCCGCCAGGGGTCGATGAGCGATTCGCCGTGGACGAGGATGGCGCCTTTGGCCTCTGTGGAGAGGCCGGGCTCGCGGGCATGGAGCTGTCCGGCATCGAGCAGATCGAGTTCCCGGATGCCGTTGCCAAATCCTTTGGCCTGGATGGCACCCAGTTTCTCAAGCTGCTCCTCCGTCCAGGCGACGACGACCGCCTTGGTGTTGCGGAAGCTCAGATCGAGTTCGTCCTTGATCTTCATGTATTCGGCATAGCCGTCTTTGACACACTGGAGTTCGAGGGAATCGGGTGGCGCATCGAAACCGGTGTGGAGGATGGCGCTGTTGCCTTTGCTGGCCCCTTCGAGTATGTCGTTGTCCTTTTCGATCAGGAGGGTTTTGGCACCTTCCAGGGCAAACTGACGAAAGATGCCGCTCCCCACGACGCCGCCGCCGATGACGGCAACATCAAAAACGTCGGCCGGGTCAAAGGTAGGAGATTTTGGACGAAAAAGGGCGTTAAGATCCATGCGATTCACAAGAAGGCTCCCGATGCATTAATTAATGTGTCTATTTTACTCTTATTTGGGTTATATGGAAGCATTCAAAAGCGCCAACGCTTCGTTTTTCATTTCCT
>CAYSQV010000166.1:0-3224 GCA_964433295.1 uncultured Nitratifractor sp.
TTTTAACTCTATAGATCTTCTCTTCGGGATTATCTATGCTTGTATGCTTGGTCTCGTAGTAGATATGACAGCCGCTGGAACAGTGCGCGCAGGTCGCCGGTATCTGCGTCAGTTCCCAGGCGTTGGAACTGTAGACAAAGTCCCGCTCGGTCAGGGCGCCGACCGGACAGACTGCCGTACACTCCCCGCAATCAGAGCAGTTGGTGTGCTCGGTGCCGTTGCTGGGGACAATGACCGACTTTTGGAGTTTGTTCCACATGCTGTAGGCATCTTTGGGCATCGTTTCCTTGTAGGCCTTGTCGAGAGCCTCACCGCCGCGGGGACCGGTCTTGAGTGCGGCATCTCCGATCATGTCTTTGCAGACCGTGACACACCGTTCACATACAATGCACAGTCCGGCATCGTAGTGGAGTACGCTGCTCCAGTTGACCGTCCCCCGCTTGGTATCAGGGATCGCATAATGTTGTGTATCGACGCCGAGCTCGAGGGTGTAGTTTTGCAGCTCGCACTCACCGCTCTGGTCACACACACCGCACTGGAGCGGATGGTTGACGTCGTATACTTCCATAATGGCACGACGCTCCTCGAGGATCGCTTCGTTCTGGGTAACGATGTTCATCCCCTCTTTGGCTTTGGCGTTGCAGGCATACACCCGCTTTTCATCCGCTTCGACCAGACAGATGCGACAAGCCAGTGTCGGCGAGCAGCGGGTCAAATAACAGATCGCGGGAATGAAGATATCGTTGGCCCGTGCCACATTAAGGATCGTCTCGCCCTCCCGGGCCTTGCACTCTATGCCGTCGATCGTGATCGTGATCTCATTACTCATCATCGTTCCCTATCGTTTCAAATTTCAGGTGGGAGAATCGATAAGAGGATAGCGCAAAAGCACTTAATCCCCTGTCCCAGACGGGGTTGATCGCCACCGTACCCTTGAGTGTCGTGTCGATACGAAACACACGTTCATACACAACACCGTCTTGCTCAAAGCGGATCCGTTGCCCGTCGTTGAGCCTGGCCGCTACCGCAAACTGCGGTGATCCCTTCAGGGCGATCTCCTCCTCGGATTGCAACGCACGCGCCGTAAACGCAGAGAAGTGCTTGCCCTCGTTGTTCCGATAGACGATCGGCCCGTCGTAGGCGGGGAGATCATCGGGCTCGGTGTACCGTTCATCGGTAGCACAAGTCCGCGCTGCGAGAAGATACCCGCGGTGCTCCGTCCCGATCGCATCGAAATAATCCGGCAAATCATCAAATGCCACCGTCATGAAGCCTTTTTCCTGCGGGAGACGGGGCGTCTGATCGATCGTATGGCGACTGCCGATACCCACCGTCCGGGCCAGCTCATTCAATGTGTAACCCCCGTACGGGAGCGCCGGATGGGTCGGAACAACCCGCTGATCGACCGTGGTCAGGGTCCCCTCCTGCTGATTCATGGCCGGCATATCAAGATCACCGTCCCCCAGTGCACTCAAGACAAAGTCGCCCGGAGCGTTGTATCCGAGAGTATACCCCTCCGCCTCAGGGGAAAGGGTGCAGAGCTCCGCTACTCCGCGGGCGTTGGTTGCCGGAGGAACGATCAGCACTTTCCAGTCACCGTATTTTTCGATCGCCGCGATCCAGCGGGCAATGCTCTCGGCTTCGGGATGATAATAAAGATCGGCGCCGACAATCAGCGTAAAATCTTTCTTTTTCCAGAGCGACAGCGCCAGCGCATCAAGCTCTTCTTCGCCGACATTGCTCTCGGCGCTGAGATTGCCGATATCCAGATCTTCGATCACCTCTGCCAGTTCCGGAGGAAGCCTCTTGCCTTTGAGAAGAGTGGCCGCCAGCAATGCCGCAACCCCTTCTTCGCTCCCCACTTCGTATTTGATCATCTGGGTAATGAGATTTTGCATCCGGGCATCTTCGATCGGATGGAGGTAGGCGATACGGGCCTTGTGGCGCTTGGAGGCCATCGCCATGTGGTATTTGACCATCGGATTGTCATCATAAATGCGCGTTCCCAGCACCACAATAGCACGCGAACGGGCGATCTGGTCAAGCGAAGCGCTGTAGAGGGTGGTTCCGCTCACCGAGCGGTAGGCTTCGAGGAATCGTTGATAGCCGTATGCATCATCGCAGACGAGTTTGAGTCCTTGTTTCTCCCGCAACTGCTCCAACAGCCAGGCCTCTTCATTGGTGATCGTAGCCGAAAAACGGATCGTGTCGGCGCGGCGTAACGCTTCCGTCGCCCGCGCAAAAGACTTGGCATCCTGCTGCACACCGGTATTGGCATAGTCAAAAGCAAACCGCCCCGCCCCGCACAGCGAACTGAATTCAAATTCATTGGTGACACGGTAGATCCGTTCATCGGGACGATCGATGCGGTCATGTTTGACCTCATAATAGAGCTGACAGCCGGATGAACAATGGGCACAGCTGGCCGGGATGCGGGTCATTTCCCAGGCATTGGCAGAGTATTTGAAATCGGTGCTCACCAGCGCCCCTACCGGACAGACCGCCATGCATTCACCGCACTCGGCGCAGTCCAGATCCAGCTTGGTATTGATGATGGTCGATTTGTATCCGCCGACACTGATCTGAAGTGCTTCATCCCCGACCACTTCGTTGCAGACATGCACGCACTTCTCACACATGATGCACAGGGCCGGATCGTAGGAGATAAAGCCCCAGTTCTGCATCGGGCGGTGCTGATCGCGGGCGGTAAAGGTCTGCTGATCGACATCAAACTCCAGCGTCTTGTTCTGCAGGTCACACTCACCGCTCTTGTCACACACACCGCACTCAAGCGGATGATTCACATCGTAGAGTTTGGTGATGTTCTGCCGCTCGCGGTAGAGATCGTCGGAATTGGTCGTGATCACCGCGCCCTCAACCGCCTTCTCCTGGCAAGAGAGGATCATCCCCTCGACCCCTTCGACTTCCACCACACACATGCGGCATGAGGCGATCGGCTCGACTTTGGAGAGATAGCACATTGTGGGGATGTAGATGCCGTTGGCCCGGGCGATCTGGAGGATGGTCTGTCCCCACTCGCCGTGGCACTCCTGTCCGTCGATCGTGACCGTGATGCTCTTGTTCTGTTCAATCGCACTCATATCACACCGCCACCATCGAGATATAGTAACACCGCATGCAGCGTTCCGCTTCGGCGATCGCCTCTTCCCCGGTAAAGCCGAGATTGACCTCTTTGTTGTTGGTTTTGCGCTCTTCTACTGAGA
>CAYSQV010000167.1:0-3224 GCA_964433295.1 uncultured Nitratifractor sp.
AGCTCTCCAAAGATATAGATATGCACGAGATAGCCAAAGCCACAGCAGGTCTGGCCGGAGCAGATCTGGCCAATATCATCAATGAAGCAGCGCTCCTGGCAGGTCGCCAGGGCAAAAAAGAGATCGAGCAATCCGATCTCATGGAGTCGATCGAGCGCGCATTTGTCGGCCTGGAGAAGAAAAACCGCAAGATCAACGAACTGGAGAAAAAGATCGTCTCCTATCACGAAAGCGGTCATGCCCTCATGGCTGAACTCACCAAAGGGGCCACCCGGGTCACCAAGGTCTCGATCATCCCGCGAGGCCTTGGGGCGCTGGGCTATACCCTCCATCTTCCCGATGAGGAGAACCGTTTCCTCAAGCAAAAAAACGAGCTCATGGCCGAGATCGATGTCCTGCTGGGCGGACGGGCAGCCGAAGAGATCTTTGTGGGGGACATCTCCACGGGTGCGGGCAACGATCTCCAGCGTGCTACCGACATCATCAAGGACATGATCATGCGCTACGGCATGAGCGATGTCGCAGGGCTGATGGTCCTCGAGACCAACGCCGGGGGTGCCTTCCTCGGCGGGGGGCAGACGATCAAGGATTACAGCGAAAAAACTGCCGAAGCGATCGACAAAGCAGTACGCGATCTGCTCGATGAGCGCTATGCCCATGTCAAACAAACGCTCAGTGAGTACGCTCCGGCCATTGAAAACATGGCCGACGTCCTCCTCAATGTCGAAGTGATCGAAGGGGAAAAAGTGCGCCAGATCATCGCCGATTTCGAGGAGACCCAGGGGCTTGAATCCCGCCTGGCCCACGGCAAGAAGATCGCCGAAGAAAAAGCCGCCAAAGAGCAGCACCGACACGAGCACGCCCGGGAAAAAACCGATGACGCTCCCGTACAGACCTCCTCTCCGTCGGAAGAGACCGGCAAGGCATAGACCCCATGCAGCCCCGCCACAAGCTTTCTTTTCTCCTTCCCAATTTTTTGACCGCTTCGAGCATCTTTGTCGGGATGCTCAGCCTGATCGAGGGGGGGCAGGGGCATTTTGTCCTATCGGCATGGCTGATCTTGCTGTCGCTCCTTTTTGACGGGCTCGATGGAAGAGTTGCCCGTCTGACAGGCACGACCAGCCGTTTTGGTGTCGAGTTTGACTCCCTGGCAGATATCGTCTCCTTTGGGGTAGCCCCGGCCATGCTGCTCTATTATTATGTCGGGAAAGAATATGGACGTTTCGGGATACTGGTGAGCGCCCTGTATGTGATCTTCGGCGCGGTACGGCTGGCCCGTTTCAATGTCACAACCAACCAGAATGATCCCAATGTCTTCATCGGCCTTCCGATTCCGGTAGCAGCGGTTTCCCTGGCGACTACCCTGCTCTTTTTTGAGGAGTACCGCCTGCACGACTGGAGTCTTCCGCTCCTGGTCGCCACATTGCCGGTAGCACTGCTGATGGTCAGCAACATCCGTTATCCCTCGCTCAAAACCATCCACCTCGACCGTCCCATCGTTTACAAAACCCTCATTGCCCTCATGCTGGTCGCCTCCCTGCTTTATATTTTCAGCGCCGAAGGATTGGCGCTCCTTGTCTGGCTCTACATCTTCTACGGCCCTGTCCGCGCCGTCCGCGCCATGAGTGTGCGCACTTTTTACCGCAAGGGCGGATAACCCCCCTCTTCAGGTCACACTAAGGTAACGCTCTTGCTTTATACTTTCATTATCTTAATGATAAAGGAGTCTGAAATGACAACCAAAAAACTTCTCATCGGATCGGCCTTTGCGGTGCTGCTTACCGGCAGCCTGACAGCAGGAAGCATGAGCGCAGCCGAAGCGATCGGTATTCATGTAAACCACCACAAGAAACACCAAACAAAGCGCCACGCTCGTGCACATTCCCGTCATCAGCGTGCCCACAGCCGGGCAGGCAAATGGCACAACACAGCGCATACCACTGCGCACAATTGGCATGAAACGGCACACAATACAGCCCAAAACTGGCACGGTACGGCTCATAATACAGCCAGCAATGCCATGGACGCCATCGGGGGCGGATCATCCGCGCATGGTGCCGGACACAGCGGCGCTCCCAGCGTAAGTGTCGGCGGCAACGGTGTCGGAGTCAGTGCCGGCGGTGTCTCTGCCGGTGTCGGTTTCTAATCCCTCCCGCACACCTGCCTGTTTCCCGCCCCATCGGTCCGTTTACCTCTCCTCCTCCCTGGACCGATGGGGCAAACAGGTATCGCTTCTTGCTTTTTCTCTTCTATCACAGTATAATGGCAGAAAATTTCCATTGGAGCCCACAATGATCTACACGATCGCCCACCGTTACAGCATCTTTACCAAGACGGCTTCTACCCTCCTTCTACGCTCACTCTAATCTCTCTTTGAAAACACAACCAACCCGCATGTGGGTAACAAAAAATACCCTGACATCCATTGAGATATCAACAAGGCCAAAACCATGAACGACAAGATTATTATTTTTGACACCACCTTGCGTGACGGGGAGCAAAGCCCCGGCGCCTCCATGAATACCGAAGAGAAGATCCAGATCGCTACCCAACTGGAACGCCTCGGAGCCGATGTGATCGAGGCGGGATTTGCCGCCGCCAGCCCCGGGGATTTCGATGCGATCCACAAAATCGCCCAACGGGTAACCGACTCCACCGTCTGCTCGCTGGCACGTGCTCTTGAAAACGATATCAAAGCCGCAGGCGAAGCGATCGCCCCGGCACCGCGCCGTCGCATCCATACCTTCATCGCTACCAGCCCCATCCACATGGAATACAAGCTCAAAATGACCCCGGATGAAGTGATCCGGCGTGCCGTCGAAGCGGTCGAGTATGCCCGCACCTATGTCGAGGACGTGGAATTCAGCCTCGAAGATGCCGGCCGCAGCGACATGGGTTTTATGAAGGAGATCATCGATGCAACCATCCGTGCAGGTGCGGGCACCATCAATATCCCCGATACCGTAGGGATCCTGATGCCGCATGAGGTGGGAGATAGGATAGGAGAACTCAACACGTTTATCGGGGGCAGGGCCATCATATCCGTGCACAACCACAACGATCTCGGCCTTGCAGTAGCCAATTCGCTCGAAGCGGTTCGTGCCGGTGCCCGACAGGTCGAGTGCACCATCAACGGCCTGGGTGAACGGGCCGGAAATGCCGCTCTCGAAGAGCTCGTCATGGCCCTGAATGTTCGCAGGGATGATTTCGACGGTCTCCATACC
>CAYSQV010000168.1:0-3177 GCA_964433295.1 uncultured Nitratifractor sp.
GCACCCACGGCATGGTGCCGAAGGTGTTGGTCTTGATCATGTCCGCCCCGGCCATCGCGTAGCGTTTGTGGATCCGGGAGATGATCTCAGGCGCGGTGGCACTGAGCAGCTCGTTGCACCCCTCCTGCGGCTGACCGTTTGCATCCAGCCACGCCGCGTCGGGGACTTTCAGATCCTGTATCTGCGTCCCCATCGCCCCATCAAGGATCAGATAACGCTCTTGGATGGTCTCTTCGATCTGTTGACGCGTATTCAATGGCCCTCTTTTTAACAATATTAGATTTGCTCTTTTGCTTTTTGTAGTGCCTCAATAACTGCTTGAATGTTCTCTTTGGGGATGTGAACCTTCCAGTCGGGCTCTTCGCTGCCGCCACTGAGGAAGATGCCGATGCTTACCACCGGAGCGCTCCCCTCGCCGTAGGGATTTTCCAGTACGGCCACTTCGATCTTGCCGTCCTGGGTACCGTTGAGTTTGGTTGCCGAAATCTCGGTGATCTGCTTGTGCATGTGTCTCTCCTTTGAATGGAATGGGTGGGGAGCTGCTACCGCTCCATAGCCACAACACCGCCCCGGACCACCTCCAGGGGGTTGTAACGCCTGGCCGCCTGGACGAAGTGCTTGATCCGCTCGGGTTCATCGGCGGCCATGGCGATCACCATATTCTCACCGACATTGACGATCCCGCCGTTGTAGGCTTGACAAAGCGCCTGAATGTCACTCAGTTTCTCTTCGATGGGAAATTTGACCAGCACCATCTCTTTTTCGACCATTTCGGTATGCTCGATCACCTTGAGGGTGGGGATGAGTTTGTGCAACTGCTTGGTGATCTGCTCGATCACTTTTCTGTTGCCCCGGGTGACAATGGTCATATGCGACAGATCGGTCTCGGGGATGGGGGCGACAGTGAGGGTCTCAATGTTGTATCCGCGCCCGGCAAAGAGCCCCGAAACGCGTGCCAGTACCTGCGCCTCATTGAGGACGACGACGGAAATAACTCTGCGTACCGATTCCATCACTTCTCCTTGTGCTCAAGCAGCATGTTGTAGAGCGCGCCGCCGGCGGGTACCATCGGCAGGACGTTCTCGAGACGATCAATTGCGACATTGACAAAGGTCACTTTGCCCCCTTCAATGGCCTCTTTGAGTGCCGCATCAAACTCCGCTTTTGTCGTTACATTGTAACCGGCACCACCGCATGCTTCGGCCAACTTGACCCAGTCAGGCTGATAGCTCAGATCGGTCTCGGCATACCGCTTGTCGTAGAAAAAGGTCTGCCACTGCCGTACCATCCCCAGGAAGTGGTTGTTGAGGATCACGTTGATCACCGGGATACCGTTCTCGGCCGCAGTCACCAGCTCCTGGACATTCATCAGGATCGATCCGTCTCCGGTGATGTTGATCACCACTTTGTCCGGCTGAGCGACTTTGGCGCCGATGGCCGCGGGAAACCCGTACCCCATGGTACCGAGCCCCCCGGAATTGATCCATTGGCGGGGACGGTCAAAGGGGTAGAACTGTGCTGCCCACATCTGGTGCTGCCCTACGTCAGAGGTGATGACCGCCTCTTTGCCCACCAGCTCCCCGATCCGCTCAATCACCCATTGGGGCTTGATCACCTCATCACTGTCGTGGTAGGTAAGCGGATGGAGTTCATCGTAACGTTTCAGAATATCGCGCCACACTTGATAGCGCTCCGGCTTGACCTCCCCTTCGAGGTGCCCGATCAGCTTTTCGACGACCACCTTGACATCCCCGACAATGGGATAATCGACATCGACCAGTTTGGCGATGTTGGCCGGATCGATATCGACATGGATCACATCGGCGTATTTGGCAAATTCACTCAGCTTGCCGGTCACCCGATCGTCAAACCGTGCGCCCAGCGAGATCACCAGATCGGTCTCGCTCATCGCCATGTTGGAGGCATAGCTGCCGTGCATACCAAGCATCCCCATCAACAAAGGGTTTTCCGCCCCCATGACTCCGCGCGCCATCAGGGTCTCGACCGCCGGGATCTGTGACATTTTCGCCAGGGTACGTACCGCATCGGTCGCACCGCTGAGTACCACGCCGCCTCCGAGATAGAGCAGCGGTTTTTTTGCATCAAGGATCGCCTGGGCCGCTTTTTTGATCTGGCGGTCGTTCCCTTTGTAGTTGGGACGGTATGTGGGGAGGTTCACCTCTTTGGGGTAATGATAGGTCCCCATCTCGCCCGTAATGTCTTTGGGCACATCGACCAGTACAGGTCCCGGACGTCCGCTGCGGGCAATGTAAAAAGCCTCTTTCATAATGCGGGGCAGATCGGCAATGTCATGCACCAGGTAGTTGTGTTTGGTACATGCCCGGGAAATCCCCACCGCATCGACCTCTTGAAATCCGTCCGTTCCGATCAGCGACAGGGGGACCTGACCCGATATCACCACCAACGGTACCGAATCGGTATACGCCGTGGCCAGTCCCGTCACGGCATTGGTAAATCCCGGCCCTGAGGTGACCATCGCCACCCCTACGTCTCCGCTGGCACGGGCATAGCCGTCGGCAGCATGGATCGCCGCCTGCTCATGGCGGGTCAAAATGTGTTCGAAATCACTCTGCTTGTAGATCTCATCATAGACATTCATGATCGCCCCGCCGGGATAACCAAATACCTTGGTCACCCCTTCGGCGATGATCGCCTCGATGATCATCTGTGCGCCGCTGATCTGCATGATTGCACTCCCTGATCTTTAATGAAGCGATTATAGCGAAAAATGCTTAGGTACGAAAACCGAAGGATCCCTCATCGATTCCGAATATTTTTATGTTAGAATACCATCAAAAAGCGATCAAGACCGATGAAAACCTATTTTGTGATTTTAGTGGTGAGTTTGATGGGGCTGTCAGGATGCAGCGGCAATACCGACACCACCGGAGAGGTGACACAGATAAAACACCGCTCTTTACCTGCCACCCGCTACCCGGCACATCCGACTGCCCCGGCACCCAATCCCACCGATGAACAGATCCGCCTTATCCGGGCCCGCACCGATGCCCAGGCGCGCCTCGCCGAGATCGAGGCCCGCAAAGCCGAACGCCTCAAAAAACTTGAACTCCAGCGTACCACGACCGTCACTCAGCTCGAAACCCAAAAAGCCCAGAAGATCAAAGAACTCGAACTCCAAAAGGCTCTCAGCTCCAA
>CAYSQV010000169.1:0-3171 GCA_964433295.1 uncultured Nitratifractor sp.
AAAACACCGCCATCACCTATGGCGACCACAAGATCAACATCATCGACACCCCGGGGCACGCGGATTTCGGCGGCGAGGTGGAGCGGGTGCTCAAGATGGTCGACGGCGTACTGTTGCTTGTTGACGCGCAGGAAGGGGTGATGCCACAGACCAAATTTGTCCTCAAAAAAGCGATCGAGCTTGGCCTCATCCCGGTAGTGGTGGTCAACAAGATCGACAAAGACGCCGCTGAGCCCGAAAGGGTGGTCGATGAGGTGTTTGACCTGCTGGTGGCCCTGGATGCCAACGATGAGCAATTGGAGTTCCCTATCCTTTATGCCGCTGCGCGTGACGGGTATGCCAAGTGGGACTTGGAGGATGAGAACAAGGACATGACGCCGCTTTTTGAAGCGATCCTCGACAAAGTCCCTTCCCCGCAGGGCTCTGCCCAGGCCGATACCCAGGCGCAGGTCTTTACCCTCGACAGCGACAATTTTGTCGGGCGCATCGGGATCACGCGGATCTTTAACGGCCGGGTCAAAAAAGGGGATGAGTACCTCCTCGTCAAGGCCGACGGCTCCAAATCCAAAAGCCGCATCTCCAAGCTCATCGGCTTTAAGGGGCTTGAGCGGATCGAGATCGATGAGGCCGAAGCGGGAGACATTGTCGCCATCGCCGGATTTGCCGACATCGATGTCGGCGACAGTATATGTGACCCTCTCAACCCGGTGCCGCTGGATCCCATGCACGTCGAAGAGCCGACCCTTTCGGTCATTTTCAGTGTCAACGACGGACCGCTTGCCGGTACCGAAGGGAAACATGTCACCTCCAACAAGATCCACGAGCGCCTCGAAAAAGAGATGGAGACCAACATCGCCATGCGGATGGAGCCTCTCGGCGAGGCGAGCTTCAAAGTCTCGGGCCGGGGAGAACTTCAGATCGGTATTTTGGCCGAAAACATGCGCCGGGAGGGATTTGAATTTCTTTTGGCCCGTCCGGAGGTAGTGGTGCGCGAAGAAAACGGTGTCAAACTTGAGCCGTTTGAGCACCTCGTGGTTGATGTGCCCGAGGAGTTTCAGGGGGTGGCCATCGAGAAGCTGGGCAAGCGCAAAGCAGAGATGACCTCACTCACGCCCATGCCTGACGGGACGGTACGGATCGAGTTTGAGATTCCGGCACGCGGGCTGATCGGATTTCGAAGCGAGTTTCTGACCGACACCAAAGGGGAGGGGATCATGAAGCATTCGTTCCTCGACTATCGTCCCTACAGCGGTGTGGTTGTCAGCCGAACACCCGGAGCATTGGTGAGCATGGATGATGGCGAGGCGGTAGCCTTTTCGATCTTTAATCTCCAGGCACGGGGCGTGATGTTTATCAAGCCCCAGGACAAGGTCTATAACGGCATGGTGATCGGCGAGTCGGCCCGTCCGGGCGATCTGGAGGTCAACCCGCTCAAGGGCAAACAGCTGACCAACATGCGTACCAGTGGAGCCGATGAAGCGATCAAACTTGTCCCGCCCCGTGAGATCACCCTGGAGTCGGCCATGGAGTGGATCGAAGAGGACGAACTGGTCGAAGTAACACCTGTCAGTATCCGCATCCGCAAAAAAGACCTCGACCCCATCGCCCGCAAACGTCGCGCACGCGATATGAAGAATGCAGCGAAATAGTTCGAAAAGACCCAACGGGGTGAACGCTCCGGTCTGAACTCGGCTCTGGGAGGGTCGAGGGGATTCCGGATTGGATCCGGAATGACGAAATGTCCGGCCATCTAAGCGTGACAAAAGCCCAAACTACGCTACCCTTCCATCATCCATCATCCATCATCCATCACTCGCCCTCATCCCTGTCACCCATGCCCAGTGGAGATTGTACCCTCCGCGATCCCCGACCACATCGAGGACTTCCCCGCCAAAATATAGATTTGGCATGATCTGCGATTCCATGGTCCGGGGGTTGATCTGGCGCGTATCGATCCCTCCCGAGCTTGTTTCGGCGTATTTGAAACCTCGGGTATCTGTAATGTGAAGAGGTAGATTTTTGATAGTATGAACCAGTTTATTGATATCTTTTCTGTTTAGATTGCTTTCTGTAGATGTTTTGAGCGCTGCCTGCTTCAAAATAACCGGAGCGAGCTTTTTGTTGATAAATGCATGCAGCCACAATTCTATCGGTTTGTTGCTTTCTTTTGTGACAAATCTTTGCAGCAGGCCTGCAAGCTGTTCTTTGTTGTATGCAGGCATGAGATCGAGCCTCAGTTCGCAGTATGCAAAGTCGGCCAGTCTCAAGCTCACTTCACGACTGATATCGAGTATCGCCAGCCCGCTGATACCATAGTCGGCAAAGAGCAGATCGCCTCTTTGTTCCGTGATATATTCCCCATTGGCATAAAGTTTGGCCGCTCCGTCGATTTTGACTCCGGCACAGCGCCCCAGCCATTTTTCATCCGAGCACAACTGTACAAGGTTTGGAGCGGGCGGTATAAGGGCATGACCCATTTTGGCGGCGATGGCATATCCCAAGTCACTGCCGCCCAGTTGCGGTGCGGCGGGTGAGCCGGTGGCTATGAGAAGTTTGCGGCATTTCATCTTGCCATGTGAAGTCTCCAGCACAAATCCACCATCTCTAACCTCTGTAGAGCTTACTCTGCACTCGGTGATGATCTCTCCTCCGGCATCCAGCAGGGCAAACTCAAGGGTCTCGACCACAGTACCGGCCTGAAGTGACATAGGAAATATTTGTCCGTCTCTGCCCTCTATTAGCGGCAGTCCGATAGAGTTGAAAAACTTCTCTATCGTGTCATATCCGTATCCCTCCAGCGCTTTTTTGACAAAGCCCATATCCTGCGAATGAAAATGTTTGACGGCTATATGACGGTTGGTGATATTGCATCTGCCATTACCAGAGACTCGTATCTTTTTGCCTATTTTGGTATTTTGTTCCAACAAGGTTACGCTTCTGCCCCGGCGAGCCAGACTGACAGCCGCGCTCAGACCCGCTGCGCCGGCTCCGATGATGATCCATTCTTTGTTTTCCATGCGGCATTATACCCTAATGGTTTGGTATGCTTTACATCCCAAGGTTTTTTCGCTATAATCTCACTCCGAATTTGTGAGCGCGGGCGTAGCTCAGCGGTAGAGCATCACCTTGCCAAGGTGAGGGTCGACGGTTCGATCCCGTTCGCCCGCTCCA
>CAYSQV010000170.1:0-3160 GCA_964433295.1 uncultured Nitratifractor sp.
GGTGCAGCACAAGAACGGCTCGGTTTCCCGTGAGCAGCTGCTCTACGAAAGCGAGCACATCGACGATGAGAGCTCGATCAAAAACATCGATGTTATCATCAGCCGTATCCGACACAAGATCGCCCAGATCGACAGCGACAATGTCTACATCAAGCCGGTGCGAGGGGTGGGGTATCTGTTGACCGACCGGGTATAAGGGATCGGCGTGAAGCACATTTCGGTCACCACATTTATCCACATTCTTTTTTCGATCGCGATTGCTATTCTGGCGGCGACACTCTACCTGTTCATAACGACCAGTCAAGAAAAAAACACCAGTCAGGATATCGAGCGCTACAAATTTATCGCGGAGACCTTGGCGTACAATCTGCGCCTCTCTCCGCCGGAAGAGAAGATTGAGAAGTTTTTCCACGATTTTCAATTGCGGAAAGTTCCGGGCGATACTATCAGCAAAGAGGTGCAGCAACGGGGGAAGACCATGCTGTTTGTTGGCGATCCGGATGCGCCGGATGTCCGGATATTCAAGCTGGGCAAGGACCGCTACTATATCTATGTTGATATGCCCGGTTATCGGATGATGCTGGTTGATAATCGTACGGATCAGCGGCTGACCGAGATCGCAACCATTGTCGGAGCGGTGCTCTTTTTTCTGTTACTTGCCCTGTACTACATGGTGCTCAAAAAACTCTACCCTCTCAAAAAACTCCATCAACAGATCGAACAGTTTGCCGCAGGAGATCTGGATGTAAAGATCGCCTACGACAGTCACGATGAGATCGGCAAGATCGCCCGGAGTTTCGACCGGGCCATTGCCCACATCCATCAGCTGATGAAATCCAAAAACCTCTTCATGCGTAACATCATGCATGAGCTCAAAACCCCCATTACCAAAGGGCGCATCATCTCCGAGACGATTGACGATGAGACGGCCAAAGGATTCCTCATCAAAGCTTTTGAAAGGATGAACGAGCTGATCTCCGATCTGGCCGATATTGAGCGGATCACGATGCATTCTTTCAAACCGACTGAGGAGGATGTGTTTTTGCAGGATGTGATCCTGCGCACCGAAAAAATCCTCCTGACCGACCCTCAGCACTATACCATCCGAGTCGATGACCGTCCGATTCACACCGACATCAAGCTGCTCGCGCTGGCGCTGAAAAATCTCATGGACAACGGGATCAAATACAGTCCCCAAAAACATGTCGCTCTCATCAGTGTCGGCAACCGCCTTGAAGTTCGTTCCAAAGGCGAACCGCTCAAAGAGGATTTTATCTTCTATATCGAGCCTTTTTCCCAGGAGGAGAAACGCTCCAGCGGATTTGGACTGGGGCTTTATATCGTCCACAGTATCGCCGAGAAACTTGGGTATGAATTTCGTTATGCCTACGATACGCAAACCGGGGAAAATGTCTTTTCGATCGTGCTGAATGATTAGTGCTTGAGCGCCTCCGCGATCAGCTCAATGGGGTTTTTCACCACCACATCAACATCCGCCTGATGCAATGAATTGCTGATCTGCATCCGGCAGGCGCTGCATTCGGCGCTGACGATCTGGGCGCCGGTGTCGGCGATCATGGCCGCTTTGGGTTTGCCGGCCGCTTCAGCCAGATGATATTTCTCGGTCTGCATCGTCACGCCCCCGAATCCGCAGCAGCGATCCGGATCGCTCATCTCGACTATCTCGTAATTTTGCTTCAGCAGGTTGCGGGGTTCTTCCCGGATCCCCTGCACCTTGCCGGCGTGGCAGGCGTCGTGGTAGGTGATGGTCTGGGGCATCTGTGCGCCCTTGGCTGCCAGGCGCTCACGCAGATCGGTGTGGTGTTCGAGCCACTCGGTCGCCATGTAGATCTTCTCATTGAGTTTGCGGGCGCGCTCGGCCCATTCCTCCATCCCCTGATTGCGGAAGAACACCTCCCAGTCGTGGCTGATCATCGCCGAGCAGGTGGCCTCCGGGACGATCATCGCGTCGATCGTGTCGAAAAAGGTCTCAAAATACTCGATGTTCTGTTTCGTGAGTGTCTCGACGGTATAGAAATCCCCGGTAAAGTAGGCCGGAGCCGAGCAGCACATCTGCTGTTTGGGGATAAAGGCGTCGATCCCCAATTCGGCGAGGATCTCCATGAGACTGTCACCGACGGTGGTGTAGTTGTAGTTGGCCAGACACCCGATGAAGATCGCGACACGCTGTTTCCCCTCACCCGGTGTCTCTTCGGGGTATTTGTTGAGGAAACTGGTCTTGGAGAGACTGGGGAGCAGGCGGCCGCTTTTGATGATGGGCATTTTGAAGCGGGGGATCATCCCCCCTTTTTTTGGCTCGTCGGAAAAGCCGCAGGTCTTGAAGGTGTAGCCCAGCTTCATCATCAGATCCATCAGCCACCGGTGGCGCAGCAGGGTGAAAAAAAGCCGCTTGAACCACGCGATACCGTACTTCTCGGCGATCTCGTGGCGCACCTCTTCGATCACCATGTCGGTGGGCAGGTCGTTGGGGCAGACGTCGGTACATGCCGTACACAAAAAGCAGCTCTCGAAGATATCTTTGGCCGTCTGGTCAAGCTCCAGCTCTCCTCTGGCGTGAGCCCCAAGCAGATCGATGAACCCCCGCGGCGAGGTGGTCTCATCGGGGTGGATCATGTGGATGGTGCAGCCGGGGATGCATTTGCCGCACTTGATACACTCGTCGCTGATAGCGGTGTAATCGAAGGGTTTAGCCATGCGTAGACCCTTCGATCATCGGTTCCTCATTCCTCATTCCTGTCTCCTCATTCCCAATTACACCGTTTTGCTAAAGCTCTTCTTGTTGCCGGCGTATTTTTGCATGTAGGCATCGAACGGCATGGCGATGTTGCGGATCAGCAGCGTACCGGTGGGGCTGACGGTGATCTTCTCGTCGGTGATGGTCACGAGATCCCCCTCCACAAACTCCTGCAGAGCCTCCAGCGCGTCGGCGAAATAGGATCGGAAGTCGATGCCGTGCTCTTTTTCGACCCGTTTGATGTCGATGGAGAAGTTGGCCATGAGCTCCATGATGACCGCCTTGCGCAGCACATCGTCATCGCTCAGATCGACCCCGCGCTCAAACGGGAGTCTGCCTGCATCGATGGCCGCTTCGTAGGCTTTCATATCCTTGGTGTTTTGGGCGTAGTAGCGTTCCCCCTCG
>CAYSQV010000171.1:0-3156 GCA_964433295.1 uncultured Nitratifractor sp.
AAAGCATACCAAAATTCCTCATTCCTCATTCCTCATTACAAGCGGCTCATCCATCTCCTCCGGAATCGGCAGTCCCATCAGCTCCAGCACCGTCGGAGCGATGTTGTTGAGCCCGCCCCCCTCTTTGAGCTTATCGATCCCATCGGCCAGGACATAGCACCAGACATCCCCTACTGTATGATTGGTAAGCACATGTCCCTTGCCGTCACACATCTCTTCGCAGTTGCCATGATCGGAAGTCAGGACAATGCGATAGTCCTCCTGCTGCGCCACATCGAGAATTTTGCCGATCTGCTCATCCACGGCATGGACCGCTTTTTTGGCTGCCTCGTAGTTGCCGGTGTGGCCGACCATGTCGCCGTTGGCAAAATTGACCACAATAAAATCATACTGCTCCCGCATCGCCGTGCGAACCGCCTCACCCACCGCCGGAGCGGACATCTCCGGCTGCAGGTCATAGGTGGCCACATCGGGGCTGGGGATCAGCACTCTCTCCTCCCCGGAGACAGGTGCTTCCACTCCGCCGTTGAAGAAAAACGTCACATGCGCATATTTCTCGGTCTCGGCAGTATGAAACTGCCGCAATCCGGCGCGGCTGATCACCTCCGCCAGTGTATTGCGGGGCGTCTCTTTGGTGAACAGCGCAGGGTAGGGGAAGGTCGCGTCGTACTGTGTCATGGTCGCCAGACGGACAGGAACGTATCGCCGCTCAAAGCGGTCAAAGGCCGGATCACCCAGCGCAGTCGTGATCTCCCGCATCCGATCAGCCCGAAAATTGGTCAGGATCACCGCATCCCCCTCCTGCATCCCCTCATACCCGGCAAAAGCCACAGGCGCGATGAACTCATCGGTGACTTTTGATGCGTAGCTCTTCTGGACATATGTTTCCGGAGTCTGTCCGGTCGTCGGCTCGGCTTCGACGATGGCACGGTACCCCTGCTCGATCCGCTCCCATCGGTTGTCCCGATCCATCGCCCAGTAGCGGCCGCCGATGGTGGCGATCCGGATATGGTCGTTGCAGATTGCTTCAATCTGCTTGAGATACTCCGGTGCGGATGTGGGGCTCACATCCCGTCCGTCGGTGATGAGATGGAGCCAAACCTGCTTGCCCTGTGCAGCGGCGATACGGGCCAGTCCGATCGTATGCTCGATGTGCGAATGGACGCCCCCGTCGCTCATCAACCCGATCAGATGCACCGTTTCGCTCTGCCCCAGTACCTCACGCAACGCAACATTCTCGGCCAAGGACCCATCCTCCAGCGCCAGCGAGATCTTCACCAGATCCTGATAGAGTACCCGGCCGCTGCCGATGGTCATGTGCCCCACTTCGGAGTTGCCCATCTGCCCTTCGGGGAGACCGACGCTCCGTCCGTAGGTGGCAATAAGGGTTCTGGGGAGGCCGGCCAGGCGATGGTCGTAGGTCGGCTTGTCCGCATCGGCAAACGCATTGCATGCAGCGTGGGGCTTGTAGCCGATGCCGTCGGTGATAATCAGCAGGGTTTTTCCCGTCTCGATGCTCACGCACACTCCTTTAAAACAAATTAGTGTAAAATACCATCTATTGTCTAATACTCAAATGAAAGTGCGCTATGCTCTATTATTTCTATCAGCTCTTTGATATCAATCTACTCACTTACATCTCGGTGCGTGCCGGATTTGCCTTTTTTTTCTCTTTTGGACTGACGGTTGTGCTGTTGCCGCGCTACATGGCCTGGGCCATTGCCCGCAAAGCCAACCAGCCCATCAACAAATATGTCCCTGCCCATGAGAGGAAACAGCACACCCCCACCATGGGCGGCGCGGTGTTTGTCGCGACGACCCTGATCACCTCCCTGCTGAGCGCCAATCTAAGCAACGCCTACGTCTGGGGGGCACTGCTGGTGCTGGCCGGCTTTGCCGCTATCGGCATCAAGGATGATCTCGGCAAAATCCTCACCGGAGACAATCTTCAGGGGCTCACCGGCCGGGGCAAACTGGGGCTGCAGTTTCTCGTCGCGGCTGCGGTGGCACTCTGGCTTATCTACGGTGCCGGATTTCCGACCACCTTCTATCTGCCGTTCCTCAAAACTCCCCTCTGTGACATGGGCAGCATTGGTGCGACGCTGTTTTGGATGCTGGTACTCGTCGCATCGAGCAACGCGGTCAACCTCACCGACGGACTCGACGGTCTGGCGACTGTCCCCACCATCGTCGCGCTGGGGACACTCAGTGTGATCGTTTACCTCATTGGGCATTCCGTCTTTGCCGGCTACCTTCTGCTCCCCAATATTCAGGGGGTAGGCGAAGCGATCATTGTCGCTGCGGCGCTCATCGGAGCCCTGTTTGCGTTTTTGTGGTACAACAGTTATCCGGCGGAGCTTTTCATGGGCGATACCGGCTCTCTGTCGATCGGCGCACTCTTCGGCTACATGGGGATCCTGGGCAAAAGCGAGATCCTGCTCATCCTCATCGGTATTATCTTTGTCATTGAGACCGTCTCCGTGATCCTCCAGGTGGGCAGCTATAAGATTCGCAAAAGGCGTATCTTTCTCATGGCACCCATCCACCACCACTTTGAGATGAAAAACTGGGCAGAAAACAAGATCATCGTGCGCTTCTGGACGATCGCCATCATCGCCAATCTCCTGGCGCTGATCACGCTGAAAATCCGGTAGAAGGTAGAAATGACAAGGACGAAAAAAAATATATCAACCATGAAATCACGTAGGGTGCTGTGCCCTCACAGCATGCTGTCTATTGATCCTCTGATGACATTTGAATACCCCAGGAACGGTGTTGTCAGGGGACAACACCCTACGTTTGCAATAATGGTTTTTTCATGAAGACCCCTGTGTTTTTCGGCTACGGCCTGACGACCCGCGCCATCGCCCGGTATCTGGGGGGCGGACAGACCTTTTTCGATGACCGCACCACGGAACCCCGCACCGATGAAGAGAACAACACCATTCTCCCCTCTTCCATGTTCGCCCCCGACAAAAGCAGTCTCGAGATCCTCACCCCCAGTATCCCGCCCCACCATCCTCTGCTGCAAAAAGCCAACAACCCGATAAGCGAATACGACTTTTTCCTCACCCCCCAATACGCCATTCACCACCCCCCAACACCCCCCATCGACCATCGACCTTTAACCATCTGGATCAGCGGCACCAACGGCAA
>CAYSQV010000172.1:0-3144 GCA_964433295.1 uncultured Nitratifractor sp.
TCGGATCGGCGTTTGTCTCGGTTCTCCTCGACGACCTTCTCACCCCCACCCACAAAATCGCCAGGATCGTCGAGATGGCACGCAACATCAAAGAGGCCATCAACACATAGACCTGAAACCAATCTAAATTCCGGGAGGCAAACCGCCCAGACAGGTATCGCCATAGTCTGAGTGCGGTATAATGCCCATCATCCATCCAAGGAGCGTCGCGTGAATTTTTTCGTCTGGAACATCGATCCGACCATCTTCCATTTTGGACCGTTGCAGCTGCGCTGGTACGGCCTGCTGTTCGTCGGCTCTTTTTTCCTCGGTCTTGCCCTGCTCAAGTGGATCTATCGCCGCGAAAACATCCCCACCGAATCGCTTGACAACTTTCTCCTGCTCTCGATCCTCGGCGCCGTTGTGGGCGCCCGCCTGATGCACTGTCTGGCCTATGAGCCGGGCTTCTACCTCTCCCATCCGCTTGAGATCCTCAAAGTCTGGAAAGGTGGGCTGGCCAGTCACGGCGGTATGATCGGCATGCTCATTGTCGCCTACCTGTATGCCCGCCGAAACCACTTCTCTTACACCTGGCTTCTCTCCCGGCTCACGCTGCCGGGGATGATCGTCGCGGCATTTGTGCGGTTTGGCAATTTTTTCAATTCCGAAATCCTGGGGCTGCCTGCCGATCTCCCCTGGGCGGTGGTTTTTGCCCGGGTCGATACTCTCCCCCGGCATCCGGTCCAACTCTACGAGGCGTTCAGCTATCTGGTGATCCTCGGAATTTTGCTCGCGGTCTACCTGCGCAGCCGCCCCCAGACCGCTACCCGTATCCTCCCCGGGCTGTTTCTCATCCTGCTGTTTGGGGTACGCTTTTTGCTGGAATACGTCAAGACCCGTCAGGCCGACTACACCACTTCACTCCCCTTTACCACCGGCCAGTTGCTGAGTATCCCCGCTATTTTCGCAGGGCTGATCTGGCTCATCTGGGCATGGCGCGCCAACCAAAACCGCCAATAACAACACACCGTCATGGGCTACATTCTCGGGATTGACATCGGATCGACAACCGTCAAGTATGTTGTCTGTGATCACGACTACACGATCCTTTCCGAAGCCTATATGCCCCACGATACCCGTCAGGCAGAGACGCTGTTGCATTTACTCGAAGCATTACAGGATCGTCAACCGGCACTTTACAATCGTATTACCCATGCCTACATCACCGGGTCGGGTTCGGGTCGGATCGCCCCGGCACTGGGAGCACGGTTTGTCCAGGAGGTCAATGCCGTCGTGCTGGCCGTCGAACACCGCCATCCCCACGTACGCGCGGTCATCGAGCTCGGAGGACAGGATGCCAAGATCATCCACTTTCAGGAACGCGGGGACGGTACCCGCAATGTCCTGACGTCCATGAACGACAAATGCGCCTCGGGGACGGGCGCGACGATTGAGAAATGTACCCAGAAGGTGGGGCTGGAGGCCGAGGCACTGTCGCAACTGACCTTTCGGGACGATGCGCTGCACCATGTTGCCGCCAAATGCGGCGTGTTCGCCGAAACCGATGTGGTCAATCTCCTCAAGAGTTCCGTTCCGGCCGATGAGATCATGAACTCCCTGGCCGATGCGATCGTCATGCAAAATCTCACCGTACTCACCCGCGGCAATACCCTCATGCCCTCGGTACTGCTCCTTGGAGGTCCCAATGCCTATCTGCCGTTTCTCCAAACCGCCTGGCGGCGGCGAATCGCCCAGCTGTGGGATGAGCGGGAGATTGAATACGATCCGGCACAGCTGGAGAGGCTGATTTTTGTCCCGGACCATGCCCTCTATTATGCCGCACTCGGGGCGGTGATCTTCGGCCGGGGGGAGGCGCGCACAGCCGAACCGTGGCCTGGGCTCGAAGGATTGCGTACCCTCATCGCCGGCGGTACTGCTGCCACGGATCCCTACCGTGACGCACCTCTGGTACGCAGCGCCGAGGAGCTGGCCGCGTTTCGGGAGCGCTACACCCTTCCCCCGTTTGCTCCGGTCCCTCCGGCCGAACCTGTGCACTGCTATCTCGGTATCGACGGCGGTTCGACCAGCTCCAAAGCGGTATTGATCGACCCCGACGGCCGTCTCCTCTTCAAGGCCTATCGTCTCTCCGGCGGCAACCCGATCCGGGATACCGTCGATCTGCTCAAACAGATCCGTGACTTTGATCCCGCAGGCCACTTCCGTATCGAAGGGCTGGGGGTCACCGGCTATGCCGCCGATGTGCTCGATGGGGCCTTGAGGAGCGACGCCAACATTGTCGAGACGATCGCGCACATGAAAAGCGCTCAAGCGCTTTTTGGCCGCAGTGTCGATGTCATCTGCGACATCGGCGGACAGGATATCAAGGTCCTGTTCCTCGAGAACGGCATGATGAAGAATTTCCGCCTCTCCAACCAGTGCAGTGCCGGCAACGGTATGCTGCTCCAATCGATGGCCAAACAGTTCGGCGTCCCGATCGAACACTTCGCCGATGTCGCCTTCTCGGCCGTCGAAGCACCCAAGTTCAACTACGGCTGCGCGGTCTTTCTCGACACCGATCGGGTCACCTTCCAAAAAGAGGGCTACACCAAAGAAGCACTCTTTGCCGGCATTGCCAAGGTGCTGCCCAAAAACATCTGGCAATATGTCGTCCAGGCCCCCTCGTTATCCGCACTCGGAAAGCATTTTGTCCTTCAAGGGGGTACCCAGTACAACCTGGCTGCCCTCAAAGCCCAGGTCGACTACATTCGCGCCGAAGTCCCCGATGCCCGGATCGACCTTCATCCCCACTGCGGAGAAGCCGGTGCCATCGGCGCCGCACTCGAAGCCCGTGACCGGGTCATTCGCCAGGGTCGGAGTACCTTTGTCGGACTCGAGGAAGCACTCCAGATGACCTATACCACCCGTACCGACGAAAGCACCCGATGCCACTTCTGCCCAAACGACTGCTCCCGCACGTTCATTGATACTGCCACCCCTTCGGGCAATACCGCCCGCTACATCGCCGGATTCGCGTGCGAAAAAGGGACCGTCGAATCACAAGACGAACTGCTGGCCCTGCGAACCAACCGCAAAACCCTCCACGCCACCACCCCCAACCTCGTCCATGAGGAGTCGCGGCTCCTCTTTTCCCCACCGTATTCTCTG
>CAYSQV010000173.1:0-1302 GCA_964433295.1 uncultured Nitratifractor sp.
TGGAGCATCAATTCATCCTCAAGCAGCAGTATGCGCATCCTCTCTAAGCCTCCCGTTTGAAATTGTAGCCAAAAACCGTCTCCTGTGCATCCGAAGTGACCGTGATCGCTACACCGTGCCGATCGCAGATGGTCCGGACGATCTCCAACCCCAGCCCAAACCCCTCCGCGAGCTGAGTCTCCCGATGGAACGGCTCAAAGATCCGTTCGGTGTCAATAATCTGACGCGATCGACTGAGAAACATCAGACGGATGGTCGCCCCGTCTATGGAGAGTGAGACGGTGACGGGGGTGGATCGTTTGGCATATTTGATGGCATTGGAGAGGTTGTTGTCAACGATGCGCTGCAGTTCCACTTCGCTGAAGGAGACGATCACCCCTTCTGCGATATCGGTCTCAAGGGGGTGGCCGTTGCCCAGTGCGATCTCCTGGAAAAAACGCACCCGTTCGTGCAAAAACTCCGAAAAATCGATCCGCACCGTCGGATAGTCCCGGCGGTGCTTTTTGACCATGTAGCCAAGATCATCGTAGATGGTGGCGATCATCTTGGCACCGGCTTCGATGTTGGTCAGATAGCGGTCAGTGCCGTGGCGCATCTTGTAGATATCGATGTGGGTCATGATCACCGCCAGCGGGGTATTGATCTCATGGATCGCGCTGCGGATAAATCGGTCCTGTGCCGCGACGAGGGCTTCCTTGGCCTCCTTCTCGCTGGCAAGCAGCGCGTTGCGTTCCCGGAGCGTGCGGGTTTTGGCATCGACCTTCTCTTCAAGGTGCAAATTGATCTCCTTGAGGCGCTCTTTTTGTTCGTGGATGTTCTCGACCATCGTATTGACATAACGGGCCATCTCTTTGAACTCATCGAGGTGGACCGCCTCCAGGTCGATCCGACTGTGGCGTGCGGCGGCCTCGGCAAAAAAGCGGCTGAAATTTGCCGTCTCTTTCCGGATAATGGCGTTGACCACCCTCACCCCGGCCAGCCCGATCAAAAACAGTGCCCCGAGCAGCCCCAGGATCTTGAAAAATCCGTGCAGCATGCGGCTTTGGAGTGCTGCCTTCTTGGCAGCGATCACCTTCTCAACCTCGTCGAGATAGACGCCGGTGCCCACCATCCAGTGCCACGGTTCAAATGCCCGTGCATAGGAGATCTTGGGGCTGCGTTCTTTGGTGGTGGGTTTGACCCAGGTGTAGCGGACAAATCCCCCCTTGGGGCGACGGGAGACCTCGATGAGATCCCGGATCACCTCCACGCCGTCGGGATCCCTGAATGTGTAGAGGTTTTTGCCGATGTTGTGCGACTGGA
>CAYSQV010000173.1:1312-3129 GCA_964433295.1 uncultured Nitratifractor sp.
CCAGGCAAATACCGTCAAAATCGTAGATAAAGATATACCCTGTCCCGTCCGGTCGCCCGTAGAGCTGGGAGATGGCGTTGAGGATCTGCCGCTTGAGGACGCCCTCCTCGACGGCGAGGCGGCGGGTGTTGTATTCGTTGTCGATGAAGCGCAGCACCCGGTGCACATCTGAGACAATGGCCGCTTTTTGCTCGCGGATGTAGCGCTTGCGCAGCAGATGCGCGTCGGCATCAAACTGACGGTATTCGAGGTAGATCGCCCCGGCCGTCAGTGCCAGAGCCAGGACGAAAAACACCAGCGCTCCGCGCATGTAGATCGAGGTGATTGAGTAGTGACAGAAGCGATGAATCAGGGGCAGATTCTTCATATATACTGAGGGGTCACTTGTCGGGGAATTGCAGCGGGATCTTTGCAGTGAACTTCCGGAGAAATACACCGATATCCCGCTCCAGCCCGAATGCCGGGGCGTCATCCCCTTTGTGGCAGGCGGCGACGGCCTCTCCGGAGGGATCGGCATAGCGTGTCATGACCGTCTGAAGTCCCAGAAACATGGTTCGCATCACGGCCTACATTGTCAGGGAGATTTTTTCGACCACATCAAGGCCAAAACCAGCCAGCCCGACAAATTCGGTCTCGGCATCATTGGTGGTGAGCAGGCGGATGTTGCGGATCCCCAGGTCGTTGAGGATCTGCGCACCCACGCCGAACTCTCGGGCCTGTTCTTTGGAAATGGTTTGGGAGTCGAGGAGAACGAGGACGCCGCCGTTTTGCTTGAGGTACTCGATCGCGCGCTGAAGAGCGTCAAAACGTTCGGCATCGAGGATCAGGTCGATGTCCCGTCCGATGTTGTGGAACTTGACGTTGCAGGTTTCATGGGTCTTATAAAGGCGGATAGCGGTGTGTCGGCGACCGAGATGGTCCCGGTATCGGATCTGCTCCGCCTCGACACCGTGGAAATCAACCGGACTCTCTTCGATCCGTTCAATCAGTTTCTCGTTGGCCAGGCGGTATTCAACGATGTCGGAGATGTAGACGATGTGCAGATCGTGTTGGGCGGCATAGGGGATGAGGTCGTCGCGACGCGCCATGGTGCCATCGTCTTTGATGATCTCGCAGATCACGGCCGCAGGTGCGAGCCCGGCAAGTTTGCACAGATCGACGGAGCCTTCGGTGTGGCCGGTGCGCACCAGTGTGCCGCCGTCCCTGGCAATCAACGGGAAGATATGCCCCGGACGGACAAAATCGCTCGCCACCGTCTGCGGACTGGCCAGCCGCACGATGCATTCGTCCCGCTCAGCGGCGGAAATACCGGTCTGGGCATTGACCGAATCGATCGAAACGGTAAAGGCGGTTTCGTGGTTGGCATCGTTGTGGGTCACCATCGGCATCAGGTCAAGCCGCTGGGCGATCTCCCGACTGACAGGTGTACAGATGAGCCCCCGGGCCTCTTTGGCCATAAAGTTGACCATCTCGGGTGTCGAGAAAGTGGCGGCATAGACCAGATCTCCCTCATTCTCACGCTCTTCGTCGTCCATCATGATCACCATTCGGCCGCGCTTGATCTCTTCGATCGCTTTTTCGACCCGCTCTATTGCTTCGGAGGGCATGCTCTTCCTTCGGTAGGGTTTTTGCTGAGTGTTATTATACCCGCTCTGTCTAAAGGGGATATTTTTTCGTTTTTTGGTGGGCGATTGCTTGACATCAAAAATATTTTGAGCTATAATGCCGTCCACATAAACCGGAGCTGTTTATGGTGTTCTGTTGGGGTATCGCCAAGCGGTAAGGCAACTGGTTTTGGTCCAGTCATTCGGGGGTTC
>CAYSQV010000174.1:0-3126 GCA_964433295.1 uncultured Nitratifractor sp.
TCCCCTTCTCCAAACAGTTCGACCATTATACACTCATTCGCCGCATCGTGCAACCGACCCGACACCCTCATGCAGAAGGCATAGCGAATTTTTGGGTGACAAGTGCACCCTGATCATCCACATAGAGATACGTGAGGCGATCCCGTTCCAGCGGAAGATCCGCGAGGTAGCGCAGCGCCATATTGGCCTGGAGCGACGCGACATGCATCACCATGGGGGCTGCGATCCCCGCCGGAGCCCGGTCGTGGACAGCAAAAACCCGAAACGACGCCCGATCAAAAAAGCACACCTGCCCCTGAAACCCCTCAACACTCCCATAGATCCAGGGGGTTGCCTGCGCTTTGGCCCAACGGTCGATCGCCTCGCGTGCGGGGAGATTGTCTGTCGCGTCCAGGATCAAATCGTATCGACCGTCGAGCCGGGAAAACGCGTCAAAATCCATTGTAAACGGTACCACCGAAACAAACGGATTTTTGGCTCGAAGGAGGCGGGCAATGACAGACGACTTTGGGTGCCCTTCATCGGCCAGCGTAAACGCGATCTGACGATGGATGTTGTGCAGAGACACCGCATCGAAATCAACCAGATGGATCGTCCCGATCCCGCTCATTCCCAGGGCCAATGCCAGAGAAGACCCCAGCCCGCCGCAACCAATGATGGCAATCCGCTTGTCCGCAAGGGCATTCTGCGTCGCCTCCCCCCACAGAGCGATTTGACGGGCAAAATACTCTTCAGATCGCATCTCAGCGCCTCTCCCGCACACGGAGTGCCTGCTCAAAGCGCCAACTCTTTCGATGTTCTTTGACCGCCTGACGACTGATCGATTCGATCAGCATCGACTCCTTGTCCTCCAGCATCATCTCCACACCCCCTTCGGGGTTGACCAGCATGCTGTCACCATAAAATCGCCATGCGACCTCCGCATCGCTGTATTCTCCAAGGCGATTGGCCCGCAAGACATAGGTCCCATAGAGAAACGCGCGGCTCTTGATCAGCTCCCGCCACCGATTGTGGGATCCAAAAGTGGATGCGGTGGGCAGGAGAACCAGATCGACCTTGCGCCGCCGCACCGCCTCCCAGAAGGGATCAAAATGGAGCTCAAATCCCCCCATCACCGCGACGCGAAAACCGTCGATCTTGAAGATCATCGGATCCCGAAGCGGCTCAACATGATTGGCAAAAAACGCCTCTTCGTTCCAGTGAGAATAGGGAATAAGGATCTGCTGGTCATAATACTGGATGCTTTTGGGCGAGATTTTCACGATGCTTTTGTGGTACCGTTTTTTGACCACACGTACGATGGGCGCGACAAAAACCATGTTGTATTCTTTGGAGAACTTTTTCAGCAGTTTCACATGCTGTTTTGTCTGCTCCTTGACCATGTTTCGGGGCATCTCTTCCATCTCTTTGAAAAAATGGTTCAGCACAAATTCCCCGAACAGCATCAGCCGCGCGCCCCGTTCATGTGCGTTTTTGAGGTAAAATTCGAGCCGGGTAGCGTTCATCCCCAGTGTCGGCAACTGAAGCAATCCTACCGTCAAGCGCTTCACGCCTCCACTCCGCTCTGGCTTTTGGCGATCGTCTCCACTTTGAGCTTGGCTTCATCAAGCATTTTTTGCGATGCTTTGATGGCCGCAAGTCCCTCTTCGTACAGCTTGACACTCTCTTCGAGTGTCACCTCCGGATCCATCAGTTTTTCCAGGATCGCTTTGGACTCGGCCAGTTTTTCTTCAAACGTCTGCGGGGTCTGTTTTGTCATCGGTCTCTCCTTCCCCTTGTTCATTCGGCATCCTTGCTTTCGGCCAGTGCCTCGCGGATACGATCATCAAAGGCATCGATCTCCACGAGAAACGCATCGTGCCCGTAGTCACTGTCGATCTCGATGTAGCGGTGGGGTTGACCGCTCCTCTCCAGCATCCGGGCGATGTGCGCCATCTCGTCGGGGAAAAAGAGGTAATCTCCCGAGAAACTGATCAGATCGACATGGGCTTTGATCCGCGAGATCGCATCGTGCAGTGAGTCGTATCCCCGCGAGAGGTTGAACGTATTGATCGCTTTGACGATATACAGATAACTGAGCGGGTCAAACACCCGTGAAAAATTGGCGGTATTGTACTCCATGTAGCGCTCTACTTCGTACCGGCCGAAGAGTTCAAACAATCCGTCGGTACTCACATAGTTTCGGCCGAATTTCTCATCCATCGACATCGGAGAAAGGTACGAAATGTGCCCGGCGATCCGCCCGATCGCTAATCCGCCGAGCCCCTCTTCCTCAAAGGCTCCTTTGGCATAGTTGCCGCTCTCAAACCGGGGATCCTGACGGATCGCTTCGATGGCCACCTTGTTAAACGCGATTGTCCAGGGGCGGGTTGCATAGGTCGCCGCCAGCACGATGACCCGATCGGCAAAATTGGGATAATCGACCGCAAACTGCAGCGCCTGCATCCCCCCCATCGATCCGCCGACGATGGCGCGTACATGGTGGATCCCCAGGGAACTGAGCAGCTGCTTCTGAGCCCGGATCATGTCCTTGATGGTCACTACGGGGAATTTAAGGCGATAGGGCTCTTCGCTGGGATACTGCGGACTCATCGGACCCGTCGACCCAAAGCACGAACCGATCACGTTGGTGGCGATAACAAAGTACTTATCGGTATCGATCCCTTTGCCCGGACCGATCAGCCCGTCCCACCATCCCGGCTTGCGATCCCCTTCATACAGACCCGCCGCATGGTGTGATCCGCTGAGTGCATGCGCGATGAGAACGATGTTGTCTTTGGCTTTGTTCATACGGCCGTAGGTCTCATAGGCGATATCGTACGGCTCAAGGATCCGCCCGCTCTCAAGATACAACGGCGAGGAGAAATGGGCGGTTTTGGTTTCGATCTTCATATGGCGGCATTGTCCTGATCAGATTTTGGAAGCTATTTTACCCAAATTGTTATGAAAGGTTTGAGATTGCCTGCGCCAGATCGGCGATGAGATCCTCCGGATCTTCCAGCCCGATGCTCAGCCTTATCAGCCCCTCCGGGACACCGGCGGCCTCGAGTTCTTCGGGGCTGAGCTGCTGATGGGTTGTGCTGGCCGGATGGGTGATGATCGATTTGGAGTCGCCTATGTTGGTGA
>CAYSQV010000175.1:0-3106 GCA_964433295.1 uncultured Nitratifractor sp.
TGGTAATCCAAAGACTCCTGCTCGAAAGTACTCACTTTTTTCTCCTTGATGTTGTGTAGATGATGTGATAATGCTATTGTAATCTTTTTTATTTAAAGGATAGATGGTGTAGATAAAAGTCATGGAAAAAGTGAGGAAAATGCTGCGTTTGGGGGAAAACGAAACATCTTCCTGAATCGTCTACTTAAAGATAGACAGCAATACCCCCGCCGCCACGGCAGAGCCGATGACTCCGGCGACATTGGGCCCCATGGCGTGCATCAGGAGGATGTTGCCGGGTTTCTCCTCGGCTCCGACTTTGGAGACGACCCGGGCGGCCATAGGCACAGCAGAGACCCCGGCGGCTCCGATGAGCGGGTTGATGGGCTCTTTGGAGAATTTGTTCATCAGTTTGCCCATGATCACCCCGGCAGCAGTCCCCACCCCGAACGCCACCAAGCCGATGATCATGATCCCCAAGGTCTCAGGGACCAGAAATTTGTCCGACTGGAGCTTGGAGCCCACCCCCAAACCCAGGAAGATCGTAACGATGTTGATGAGGGAGTTTTGCATCTCGCCGCTGAGGCGATCGACGACCCCCGACTCTTTGGCGAAGTTTCCAAAAGCAAATGCCCCCATCAACGGTGCCGCATCGGGAAGGATGAGTGCGATCATCATCACCACGACCAGGGGGAAGATCAGTTTCTCCAGCCGATGGACCTTGCGGGTGGTGGTCATGACGATCTGCCGCTCTTCCTTGGTCGTCAAAGCACGCATGATGGGCGGCTGGATCACCGGTACCAGCGCCATATACGAATACGCCGCCACCGCGATGGCACCCAGCAGCTCCGGCGAGAGGGCCGAGGCAATGAAGATCGAGGTCGGCCCATCAGCTCCCCCGATGATGCTGATCGAGGCGCACTGTTTCATCGTATAGCTGAACATATCAGTGTACTGAGAGAGCGCCGCGGCTCCTACCAGCGAGCCGAAGATCCCAAATTGCGCCGCCGCTCCCAGCAACGCGGTCTTGGGATGGGACAAGAGCGGGCCAAAATCGGTCATTGCCCCCACCCCCATAAAGATCAGCAACGGAAAAAACTCATTGGCAATTCCCATATCATAGATGATCCCCAGCAGCCCGTGGGGGCCGGTCATGTTGGCGATGGGAATGTTCGCCAGCAGACCGCCAAACGCGATCGGCAGCAGCAGCAACGGCTCAAACCCTTTGGCGATCGCAAGGTAAAACAGTAGAAAAACGATCACAAACATGATCACTCTTCCCCAGCTCTCATACCAGGCGATATCGACCTTTTTGCCGCCGATGGTTTTCATCTCATGTTTGGGGTTGACAATGGCATTGATCCCCGTCGTAGTAAAAAAATCCCCCAGCAGGCGGGAGAAACTCTTGGATTCGAAAGCCTTTTCCGTGACTGCCTCAGGCGCTGCCGGCGTCGAAGCGGTCGTCTCGGCCGAGGCAACCGCACCCAAAGCCACCCACGCGGCCAGCAGAGAGAGGATAAACCGTTTCATGGTTCTGCTCAATTCAGGGTAGCCAGCAGCTGCCCGTCCTGCACGCTGTCGTTGATCTTGACATCCACCGTCGCGATCGTTCCGGCACGGGGTGAGGCGATCTCAATCTCCATTTTCATCGCCTCGAGGATCAGAATTGTCTCCCCTTCGGCAACGCTTTCACCGGGAGATTTGAGCACTTTCCAGACATTGCCCGGGGTCTGAGAGAGGATCTCAAAACTCCCCTTGCCCGCGGGTGCGGCAGCCGGTGCCGCTGCGGACGTCTCTGTCGACGAGGCTGCAGAAGCGACCTGGATCTCCCCCTCCCCTTCACTCACCTGAACGCTGTATTGTTTTCCGTCGACAACGACGGTGTAGTTTCCTGCCATGGCTTCTTCTCCTGATTGTGTGGATTGGTTTTCTTCGCCTTTGCGCACCATCAACGGGGATTTCCCTTTGAGGAAAGCGATCCCTTTTTTGTCCCCGGCACAGGCGATAAAGATATTCTCTTCGCTCGTCTCCAGGCCCTCTTCTTCGAGACGCTTCGTCCAGTAGGCGATCGATTTGGTCTCATCCGCATCGGCAATATCGAGCGGGTTCTCGGTCGTGGGCTCAAGCCCCAGCTTCTCACCGGCCAACTTGACGATCTCAGGGTCAGGAGCGACCGGTGTGCGGCCGAAGTACCCCAGCACCATCTTGCCGTATCCCGGTGCGATCTGCTTCCAGGGTCCGAACATCACGTTGGCGTACGCCTGCTGCCAGTAAAACTGCGACACCGGCGTCACGGAAGTACCGTATCCGCCCCGCTCGACCACTTCGGTCATGGCATGGATCACTTCGTCAAATTTGTCGAGGGTGTCATCGTCCCGCATCATCTGGGTGTTGGCCGTCAGCGCACCGCCGGGCATAGGAGCAAACGGGATCATCGGGTTGACCTGGGTCGCTTCGGGCGGCATAAAATAGTCTTTCATCGCCTCTTTGAACCGCTCTTCGTATTTGAGCACTTTGTCAAGCTTGAGATCCCCGAGATTGAACTCGCTCCCTTTGGTCGCATGCAGCAGGGTGAGGATATCGGGCTGACTGGTGCCGCCGCTGACGGGTGCCGCGGCCAGATCGATCCCGGTCACCCCGGCCTCCAGTGCCGCCAGATAGGCCGCCACGCTCACCCCGGCGGTCTCATGGGTGTGCAGCCGCAGCCGCACATCCTCACCCAGCAGGCGGCGGGCCATTTTGATCGTCTCATAGACTTTGTGGGGGCTGGAGGTTCCGCTGGCGTCTTTGAACGTGACCCGATCGAACGGGACATCACTCTCAAGGATATTGCGCAGGGTCTTCTCATAAAAGGTCACATCGTGCGCCCCGCTGCATCCGGGAGGCAGATCCATCATGGTGACCACCACTTCATGGTTCATGCCGTATTTTTTGATGCATTGGCCGCTGTATTCAAGGTTGCGCACATCATTGAGCGCATCGAAGTTGCGCACGGTGGTGACGCTGTGGCGGGCAAAAAGCTTGGCAAAGAGATCGATCATCTCCCGGCTGCCGGTATCGAGCATGACGGTGTTGATCCCGCGGGCAAGTACTTGAAGATCGGCTTTGGGGCCGACGATCTCCCGGA
>CAYSQV010000176.1:0-3096 GCA_964433295.1 uncultured Nitratifractor sp.
CCTGTACGCTTGGTGATCCACTCATCCGTCGTATCGACCATTTTTTCAAGTTCTTTGTTGGTCAGTATCTTGGGAGGGACGTAGGCTCCAACCGAGCGAAAAGCAGCATAGTGGGTAGACATGGGACTCCTTGAAATACCGTGGAAAAATGTGAGTGTATTGTATCACACCGGGGCTTCACCGCCTCGGCTATCACTCACTCATTCCGCGGGAATTTTGATTGGCAACCAACAGGTCTTCAATCTTTTTGTTGACGTCTGACTGGGTATAGTGAATCGCCTGGAAAATAGCGTTTTTGACCGCTTTGGCATTGCTGCTTCCGTGTGAGATGATCGCGCACCCGTTGATCCCCAGGAGCGGCGCACCGCCGTATTCAGCATAGTCAATCTCTTTTTTGAGATTGGTGAAAACCTTCCGTTTCATCAGAAGTGCCCCGATCTTGGCCGGGAGGGATTTGCGGATGTGTTGTTTCATCAGCGACAAAATCGCCTCGGCAACCCCCTCGCTGGTTTTCAGCAGAATGTTGCCGGTAAAACCGTCGGTGACCACGACATCGACATCGCCATTAAAGATATCACGCCCTTCGACATTACCGACAAAATTGTCAAGCGCCTTGAGCATCGGAAATGCCTCTTTGGTAAGCTCATTCCCTTTGGATTCCTCTTCACCGTTGGCCAGCAGGCCGATCCGGGGGCGGGGGGTCTCCATCACTTCCAGCGCATAGGCTTCCCCCATCGCTCCGAATTCATAAAGGTTTTGCGCCTTACACTCTACCACAGCTCCCACATCAAGCACCAGGGTCTTTTTGCCGACATCAGTCGGCATGACGGTGGCCAGCGCCGGCTTGGAGATGTGCGGCAAACGCCCGATGCGCAAGGTAGCCAGGGTCATCGTCGCCCCGCTGTGCCCGGCAGAGACCACGCCGTCTGCTGCACCGTCCCGGACAAGCTCTACGGCTTTGTAGATCGAAGAACCTTTGCGTTTGAGCGCGTTGGTGGCTTGCTCGCTCATCTCAATCACATCGTCTGCATCCAGAATCTCGATCTTGTCTTGATAATAGAGGGGAAGATAGGAGAGGATCTCGTCGCGCTTTCCGACGAGAATCGGGGTGAAAAGGCGCTCTTCAAGTGCCTGGACACACCCTTCAATGATCGGTTCAGGACCGTAGTCCCCCCCCATCGCGTCGATCGCGATGCGGACTTTGCGATCGGGGTGCTGCATCAGTCTTTGTACTTGCCTGTGGTCATGTTCATATGGTGCGGCATCCGCCAGGTGCCATCAGCATCTTTGACCGGCCGGGGCAAAGTCAGTTTGTAGTGGGTTCGGCGCTTGGCCGCTCGTGTCTTGCTTACGCGTCGCTTGGGTACTGCCATGTTCTATCCTTTCTGTAGTTAGTATTCGATCTCTATGGGTTCATTTTGTTCTGTGCATACAGGACAAAAATGGTAATCACCGATCAGAGCATTGGTCTCGCTCTCCAAGATGTACGCGATATCGATCACGCCATCTAAAAACTCGATTATATCCAAATCTTCTTTATCTTGCGAAATCTCATCTGTGATGTGCAGTTTCAGTGACTCACTCAGCTTCTGCTGATACCCTTTTCCGCACCGGTCACAGTCCAGGCTGATCTCTCCGCTCAGTTGCGCAGAGAGTTCTATGCGGTGTATGCTTTTCTTGCTCAGTATCCCCTCAAGTGTCCTGCCGGAATCCTCCAGTACAAAACGCCTGGGGGTTGCGCCCACCTTGTCAAACGCAATTTTCACGCTGTTAGCAGATTTCCCGCTGGGCGAAGAAGAAATTGATCTCAATCGCAGCATTCTCCAGCGAGTCACTTCCGTGAACCGCGTTGGCATCAATGCTCTCGGCAAAATCAGCACGGATCGTTCCTGCTGCTGCCTCTTTGGGGTTGGTTGCGCCCATCAGCTCACGGTTTTTGGCCATGGCATTTTCCCCTTCAAGGACGGTGACAACCACCGGACCAGAGATCATAAACTCAACCAGTTCACCAAAAAAAGGGCGCTCGGCATGCACAGCATAAAAAGCCTCGGCATCGGCACGGCTGAGTTGGATCTTTTTGGTAGCAGCGATACGCAGACCCGCCTTTTCAAAACGGGCAAGAATCTCACCGACCACATTTTTGGCTACGGCATCGGGTTTGATAATGGAGAGTGTTTGTTCCATGGGGATAATCCTATCGGTAATTTTTGTCTTTGTTCCGCAAAAAAAGGGGAGGCAAAAGACAAGTTGGGCGGAATTTTATCGAAAGGAATGTTAAATGAGTATTAAAGGAGAGGATAACGGCCGAAGCCGTTATCGGCGGAAAGAAGATCAGTCGTCAATGACCGGTGTACCCTTTTCGCCACGGTTTTCAGAGCAGGGCTGACCCTCGACGCAGTCATCCCACTGAATACAACCCTCAGTCGGGCACGCTTCCGCACAGGCAGGTACATCATGATAGCCCACACACTCAACACATTTGTCCGCGTAGACATAATAGATATCCTCGCCGGTCGGGTTATCGTCCTCGTCAACAATTGCCTCAACAGGACATTCGTCGATGCATGCTGCACAGCTGATACAAGTATCGGTAATGATTACAGCCATTTTTTCTCCTTATAGTTATGGTGAGTCACACTATATCACAAGGTTTTTAAACCTTACTTTAATGGAGACCCAAAAGTGGGGTTTTTAAAGCCCCAGGTGGGATTTTATCGCATCGACACGGTCGGTTTTCTCCCAATGGAAGTCCGAATCCTCACGACCGAAGTGGCCATACGCCGCTGTCTTGCGATAGATGGGTCGGAGCAGATCGAGATCTCGGATGATCCCGGCAGGTGTCAGGTCAAACAGTTCGGTCACACAGGTTTCGATCCGGGACTCCTCTACCACACCGGTTCCGTGGGTATCGACCATGATCGAGACCGGTTCCACCACGCCAATGGCATACGCGATCTGGATCGTGACCCGCTCAGCTGCGCCGGCAGCGACCAGGTTTTTGGCGACATAGCGTGCGGCATAGGCTGCGGACCGATCCACTTTGGTCGGATCTTTGCCCGAAAAAGCACCTCCGCCATGCGGGCAGGACCCTCCATA
>CAYSQV010000177.1:0-3057 GCA_964433295.1 uncultured Nitratifractor sp.
ATCGGCTCGTTGGCTTTGAACACATGCATCCCGACGAATTTCTCCGCTTCGGGCAGCAGCTGATGACCGATGAGGCTCTCATCGTACTTCCCGGTATCGTCGACGGGCATGAGCACCTCCAGCCCGTACTTGAGCGCGGCGAAGTAGTCATCCTCCCCGTGCCCCGGCGCGGTGTGGACCGCCCCGCTACCGCCATCCAGCTCGACGTGATCACCGAGAATGATATGAGAGGTACGGCCGTTGAGCGGATTGATCGCGAGTCGATTCTCCAGCTCCGCTGCCGCGATCTTGCGCACGGCGTGAGCTGCGACGACCCCCTCTTCAGCCAGTGCCGCATGGCGGGCCTCGGCGACGATGTAACCATCCTCAGTGAGCACGTACATCGCTTCGGGATTGAGGGCGATCCCGGTATTGGCCGGCAGCGTCCACGGCGTGGTGGTCCAGATCACCATGGCCGCTTTTTCGGGAAGGTCAAGGTCTTGCTTAGCCTTGTCGCTCATCTCGAACGCGACATAGATCGAGTAGTCCTCTTTGTCCTTGTACTCCACTTCCGCTTCGGCCAGCGCCGACTCGGCTGCCCATGACCAGTAGATCGGTTTGCTCCGCTCCACCAGCAGGCCCCGTTTGGCCACTTCGATGAGGGTACGGTAGATGTTGGCCTCAAATTTGAAGTCCATCGTTACATAGGGATTCTCCCAGTCACCGATGACCCCCAGAGCTTTGAAACCTTCGCGCTGGATGTCGATGTATTTGGCCGCGTGATTCCGGCACAGCTGACGGAACTCCGAGACAGGCATCGCGTCTTTTTTGGGCTTGCCGATCTGCTCTTCGACCTTCTGTTCGATCGGCAGACCATGGCAGTCCCAGCCCGGGGTGTAGCGGACATCCCTGCCCTGAAAGTAGTGGTATTTGACAATGACATCTTTGAGGATTTTGTTGAGTGCGTGACCGATGTGGATATCACCGTTGGCATACGGCGGGCCATCGTGCAGGGTGAACATCTCACGCCCGGTCCGTTTGGCCTTCATCTGCTCATATACACCTGTCTCGAACCAGTGCGCGTAACGCCTGGGTTCGTTGGCGGGGAGATTGCCCCGCATCGGGAAATCGGTCTTGGGTAGGAGTAGCGTCTCTTTGTAGTCCATGATGTCCATGCCTCTGATTGTAAAATTGGGCAATTATATCCAAAAGTGGTTTTGGATTAGCCTACCGGGCTACTTTTCATCTGAGTCAAACTTTTCCTCTTCTGGCTCAATACCTTGTCTCAATGGCCAAGTCAAGCACCCCCTTCCTGCCCATGTTCTACCTGTCAGATATGATGGGGGCTTGCGATGCGCATTATCATAAGAATCCATCTGCCAATGGCACCATATCCGATCATCCACAGTACCATCCCCTTCGTAATCGCTCAGGATCTCCATGGTATCATTTGCATCGATATAATGGGCTTTTTCGATGCGACAAGATCCGTCGGCAGACTCTTCTTTCACCTCCATCAACCTGCCATACTCATCGTAGCGGTATGCAGTGCTTTCCCCACCAGACGTAACATTCGCTATGCGTCCTTCGGGATCGTATTTGTAAGCAGTCGTATGCTCAAAAATACCGTCATTGTCCTCATCGTAGCGAGAGACAATCAGTCGCCCCTGCTCATCGTATTCGGCTTGAGAGTGCGTGACAACCTCCATGATATTATCGTCATCCCAGTCGGCATGATATTCTATCTCCTTACCATGATCATCAAAACGCCACATCAACTCAATGAAGCCATCTCCGTCGGTATCAATTTCGGTTGCGATTTTATGCCATGATGCATCAAATGTATAATACGCGATCGCCTCAAATTTCCCATCATTATCATTGTCTGTTTGTTTGATCATCGTATGATTGCGATCATTATACTGATACGTAACGGTGGCATTGCCTTCTTCGGGAAGATAGTACTCCCCCAACTGTTTAATCAGTCGGCTCTTGTCGTCATAAACATACTTCAAAAGCGATTCAAGTCGCCCATCTTTGTCCAAAAAACGCTCCTGAACCACATCCCCGTGGTTGTTGTAGCGGTACTGTATTGCACCACTGCTGTATTCGGATCCAAAATCATTGATTCGCTGGATGAGCCTCTCTTCTTTGTCATAATAGGTCACATCGACTGTCACTGTATTCTCATCAAAATGCGTTGTCTTGACGACACGCTTCACGCACGCCTGCGACCAGCTGCAGTCGGGCGGAAGCGCTTGATCGACGGATGCCTCCTCGCAACCCGTAGCAAAAAACACAAAAGCCAACCCGAGTCCAAATTTCAGATAATCGTACATTCCTAACTATCCCCTCTGTGCGTGATTGCCTATTGGTTCATTTCATAATTATATCACAAAATGGGCTTGATGTTATGTTATAATCCAAGAATGAATTCACTCCACAAAACAACACAAATCATCATCGCGACCCTCATCGAACATGGCCAGACCATCACCTTCGCCGAGAGCTGCACGGGCGGCCAGATCGCAGCAGAATTTACCGCCATACCCGGTGTCTCGGCCGTCTTTGATGGTGCCGTGGTGAGCTACGCCAATCGGATCAAAAAGGCGTGGCTCGGCGTCCGAAACGAAACACTCGAGCGCTACGGTGCCGTCAGTGCCGAGTGCGTTGACGAAATGCTTGTCGGTGTACTCGACCTAGCCCATGCAGACTGTGCCATCGCCGTCTCAGGCATCGCCGGACCCGATGGAGGCACCACCGACAAACCTGTCGGAACCGTATACATAGGGATAAAAACGCCTACAAGCAAGGGAGTCTATCGCAAGCACTTCGACGGTGATCGTGCCAGTGTGCAGCGCCAATCGGTTGAATTTGCAATCCAAAAAATGGCCGAAGCCCTCAAAATATAATCCGTTTGCTCTTTTTTGCCGGAAACCTCTTGACAATTCAAGCTTTATCGGCTATAATTCTGCCCACTTTAAGCCCCGGAAGGCTTTTTGTTTTGACCCGTTAGCTCAGTTGGTAGAGCAACTCCCTTTTAAGGAGTGGGCCCTAGGTTCGAATCCTAGACGGGTC
>CAYSQV010000178.1:0-3057 GCA_964433295.1 uncultured Nitratifractor sp.
ACACCATCGTGTACACGATCGCAGAGACCAGCGTACACATTTTGGCCGTATTCAGGCAACACACATAATAAAGGGAAAAACCATGCTTATCCAGTCCTCCGCTCTCACCCGTGAAATGAACGTCATGCTGCGCGGCATCAAAATGAAGCTCGGCTCCATCCCGCCCCACTGGGAGCTCTACGCCGGGATCAACCCGGTACGCTTCAAGATGTTCATGGAGGAGATCAACTACCTGAGCAACCATCCGACGATCGATCCGGACTTTTTCACCTTTGAACGCTTTTTCATCGCCACGCAGCACGGCTTTGGCTACTGTGAACAGTTCAACCGTGACTACCTGCTGAAGCTGGATTTTGCTGCCGAAGAGATCGCCGCAGTTGCAGATGATCCCGAAAAAATTCCTCTGGATGATCGACACAAAACACTCTTTGTCACCGCGATCCGCGCGATGGACGATCCACAAAGCTTCACTGTCCAAAAGATCGAAACACTCCACGCGCTGGGATGGAGCGATGCCGACATCTTCGATGCGATCGACCACGCGGCCTTTTTGTTCAAGTTTCACAAGATCCTTGAAGCGTATCTGGAGGGCTGACCATGAGAATGTTGGTAGTTTGCGTAAAAAGCAGAATAATAAAGTAAGTTCTATCTCCTGTTTCTGGTTGACAGACCACCATATGCCGGCTTAAAAACATGCTATAATAACCACAACGAAAATCACCGGAAACCACTATGACCTATCGTGAAAAAATTTCATACGTTAAAGGACAGGCTTCAAGTCGTGAGGAATCACTCGCTCTTCTTGCCCGTTACCGGGATGAATTGAGTGAAGAAGAGTATGGATGGATCTACTCGTCCATCGCCACACATGCGATCGAGGGGATGTTCCTTGATGAGCAGGCTATCGTGATGGGGATCGCACAGCTTCGAGGTGAGATCACCGAAAAAGAGGTATTCTCCATCGCACGCTCACTCGCCGCATAACATGAAAGAGAGTGCCTTTGACCGTGAGTTGCTCTCCGCCAATATGGTGGGGGCCAAAAGTCTGGAAAAACTCTACAAAATAGAAAAAACAATTACCCATTCTCGTATCCTCGCACTTAAACAAAGGCTGATCGAGGGAAAATTGGACTACACCCATCTCAAAGCCATCCATCGCTTTCTCTTTTCCGATATTTACAGCTGGGCCGGGCGGGATCGGTATGAGGCGAACATCCATGCCGACTTTGGCAAAGGCGGTACCCGGTTCACTCTCTGGCACAGGATCCCGGAGGTCTCGCAGGAACTTTTTGATGCTTTGTTTGCAGAACATTTTTTTGCAGGACAGAGTAGAGATATGTTCACAAAAAGTATCGCCAGCTTTATGAATGGTCTCAATCTGCTCCACCCTTTTCGGGAGGGGAATGGACGCGTGCAAAGGATTTTTGTCGAATATCTTGGTAGCCATGCCGGGCACCCCCTCTCTTTTGATCCGATAACCGCGGAAGAGATGATGCGGGCATCCATCGAAGGAGCCAGAGGTCACCTCTGGGTCATGGAAGCACTCATGCGAAAAACTTATCTGACTCCCGAGGATCAGAGTAAAAAATGATTGATCTTTCCATACTCGGCTGCGGCTGGACAGGCCGGGCGTTGGCCGAGGCGGCAAAAGAACGTTATGCTGTCCACTGTCTGGGACGTGATATCTCGGCCAATGAAGCTGCCGGATACTATGCTTGCGATACTCTTATCGTGGCGATTCCTCCCCGGGGCGACTCTCTTCAGGCGATGGAGTATGCCTATAGCCGCATACCGGAGAACACACAGGTGATCTTGCTAAGCTCCGTCTCGGCACATGAAGGCAATGCCACCGTCCTCGCTGCCGAGGAACTCGCCCGGCGACTTCGCCCCGATGCAGCGATCCTGCGGCTGGGTGGTCTGATGGGATACGATCGAATCGCCGGGAAATACACTGCCGGACGCACCCTCGCTGACGGGATGAGCCGCTACATTCACCGGGACGATGTGGTGGAGATCCTGCTGGCGATGATCGGGCAGGAGACACGCGATGTCACCTGGGATGCCATCGCTCCGGTGCAGCATATGAAAAGCGAGATATTCGCTCATAATGCCGAACGGTTTGGATTTGCACCGACCCGGTTCGAGACGATGCAGGAAGAGAAAAAACCCCTCTCACCCGACGCACTGATCGACGGGCTTGGGTATGGGTTTCGTTATCCGGATGTGATGGGGTTTTGGGAGACATAGTATAGTGGTGATTTGATGGCCGGAGGCCATCGTTATTGGTATATTTGTTGTGAAATTCGTTGATCGAACTGAATGGAACGAAGCCAAAACGGAGTAAAAGTCAACTGATAGCTGGGTACATTAGTGTACTGTAGGTTTGTGGGTTGTTGTGAGGGAGCCTACTGTTAGGTAAATGACCGAACAAACTCCCGAAAAGACGCAGCAATAATATGCCTATTTTCTGAAAGGTGTAGTTTGTTGCAGATTTGGTTGATCGGCGTGAGTGGAGAGAGGGAGCGTACATAAAGGTACGTGACCGAACGGAACGAAGCCGATCAGCCGAAGATGTGACAAAATACGCCTTTTAGTAGGCGAACTTGTAGCCGCGGCGGCGTACGGTGTGAATCACCTGAAACCCCAAAATACTCTTCAGTCTCTTGCGGATCTGATTGATCGCTACCTCAACGGTGTTGTCGCTGACGTATTCAGGCTCTTCCCAGAGGGCGTTGATGATCTCGTCTTTGGAGAAGACCCGCTGTTTGCGCAGGGCAAGGAAGGCGAGGATATCAAAGGTCTTGCCATTCAGCGAGACGATCTTGTCGTCGTATTCGATCTTTTTGTTGGCAATGTCGATGAGGAGCTTGCCCACATCGATCTTTTCGCCGTGAAGGTTGCGCATATTGGAGAGGACCCGGGCTGCAATCAGATCGGGTTCGCGCAGGTGTTTGACAATCACGTCATCCACCCCAAGGGAGAAATAGGCCACCTGATTGCGTACATGTTCGGTAAGGATAATGATCTTGGTCTCGATCTTTTTGCGTTTGACTTCGT
>CAYSQV010000179.1:0-3027 GCA_964433295.1 uncultured Nitratifractor sp.
CAATGACCGAACCACATTTGATTTTCATGCGCGTATTATTGAGGCGCTCAACAAACTGACCCCCCGAGAGGTTACAGATTACTATCATGCACATATGATGGAGCACCCCCGCCGAATCTACGCTTTTTCCCCGGCCCAAGAGACCAACGCCACCGCACGGAGACGACGACGACGATGCACAATACGACGCTCTACCTTACGCAGACCGATACCACGGTCGGCTTTGTCTCGCAGGATGCCAAGCGTCTGGATGCGGTCAAAGGCCGCCCACCCCAGAAACACTACATCCGTGCCGTCGATTCGCTGGCTACGCTTCAGCGCTACACCCGCGTCCCGCCGTTGCATCGCAACCGCATCCGCCGGACCCAGCGTACAACGTTCATCTTCCCTGACGGCCGTTCGTGGCGCATCATCCATGAGCCGAGACATCGCCGGCTCATTACCGAACTGGGCGGCTGGGCCTACACCACCTCGGCCAACCGCAGCGGCAAGCCCTGGGATGAAGCCTGGGCCCGTTCCGTCGCCGATCAGGTGATCGAGCCGCTCCGCGGCCCCTCTGCTCCCTCGGCGATCCTGCAGCTGAATCACCGAAGAATGAAAAAGCTTCGTTAATCCTTTTTGGGTATGATCGGCAAAAAATTTCAGGAGATCCCATGTCCCCTATCCGTACTCTTGCCTCTCTTACTGCCACCACCGGGCTGGGAGTGCTGTTGGCTTCCGGCCTCTCAGGCTGCAGCTTACGGCAGGATCAGGCACAGGAAGAGTCCAAACCCAAAGGGGCGTTTGTCGTCATCGAAGAGACCGCGCCTGGCAAATACAAGATCAAGGAGGAGTTCCCCTCTGATGAAACCCGCATCATCCTCAAGCAGCTCGACGGCGTGGAGCGTGTCCTGACCCAGGCGGAGATGGATGCGCTGATCCAAAAAGAGGCTGCCAAGATCGATCAGGGCACCTCCAACCTCACCAATCCCAACGCGCAGATCTCAGGCGGAATGAGTCTGGGTGAGGTGCTGCTGGCCAGTGCGGCCGGCTCCATTATGGGGGCCTGGATCGGCTCGAGACTGTTTGGTTCCCCGGCCTACCAAAATCACCGCAAAGCCGGATACAAATCTCCCTCTACCTACTCCCGCTCCAAAGAGAGCTTCAACAAACCCCGCAAAAGCACCCGCTCCCGCCGCAGCGGCTTCTTCGGCTCCAAAAGCCGTACCCGCAGCAGTTCCCGACGCTCTGGCGGGTTCTTCGGAGGCTGATCGTGGTGCACACCCGAGAGCTGAAGCCGCTCGATACGGCGTACCTTGAACACCTGGGCTTCACCTGGCACACCGATGCCGATCAGACTCCGTATGTTGCCGATGAACTGGTCGAAGTGACCGAAGAGGAAGCCGAAGCGCTCTACCGTGCCACCAACGAACTCTACGATATGTTCATCGCCGCAGCACAGCACGTGATCGATCACGATCTCTTTCACGAGATCGGTATCCCGTTCAACCTCGTCGAGATCATCAAAACCTCCTGGGAAGAGGATATCCACTGGCATCTCTACGGACGCTTCGATCTGGCCGGCGGTATCGACGGTGCACCGATCAAGCTGCTGGAATTCAACGCCGACACCCCCACTGCGCTCTTTGAGACAGCGATCATCCAGTGGGCGATGCTTCAGAAGAGCGGACTGGATGAGGCTCAACAGTTCAACTACCTCTACGAAGCACTGGTGGAGAACTTCAAGCGTCTTGTGACGCTGGAGGAGTCCACCGAGATGTTCGACGACCTCTATGAGGGGTGGAAATTCCTCTTCAGCTCCATCCGCGAGAACGACGAGGAGGAGTACACCGTGCGGCTGCTACAGCATCTGGCCACCGAAGCAGGCTACACGACAGAATTTGCCTATGTGGACGAAGTGGAGTTTGACGGGGATGAGGGGATCTTCTTCCGCGATGAGCCCTATGAGCTGTGGTTCAAGCTCCTTCCGTGGGAAGAGATCGCCATCAGCGAAGGGGAGCTGGCCACCCTGCTGACCCAGATCGTCCGCAACCACAAAGCGATCCTCTTCAACCCCGCCTATACCCTCCTGTTTCAGTCCAAAGGGCTGCTCAAGATCCTCTGGGACCTCTACCCCAACCACCCGCTGCTGCTGGAAACCTCCTTCGAGCCGCTGGAGGGACAAAAACAGGTCCAAAAACCCATCTTCGGCCGTGAAGGCAGCAGTGTACGCATTATAGAGAATGACGGTACCGTCACCACCCAGACCGACGATCTGTATGACGAGTTCCGGATGATCAACCAGGCCCACACCGATCTGCCAACCGATTCAGAAGGACGCCACTATCAGGCCGGGGTCTTTTATGCCTATGAGGCGTGCGGACTGGGCTTTCGCCGAGGCGGAGCGATACTGGACAATATGTCAAAATTCGTAGGCCATATCGTCGTGAAATAGGGTTCAAGCTATGGGTTTTCATCCCGAAGTTCACGATACCATTGCAAAGCCAGTTCACCGGCCATGGGAATACCGGAGCTTAATGTTATCGTTCTGATGAAGCAATCATTCTTTTTGATAAAAGCAGAAGCAAACTGCACAGAGAGCTGACTTTGGCATCTGCTCAGAATGGATATATTCAATCCAGACAAACTAAAAGGATTAACCCGATCGTTTCACGCCCCAGTCCGATTTTCCCGGTAGCGTAGTTGTGTATAACAGATATGCCCACGCAATTCCATCACAAAGATAAACCGATGGGGGTATTTCATCTTGACTGACAGATCAGGCAGGCGGACGATGCATTGGTTTGTTGGGGGTATTGATGGATGGAGTCTTGCAGGTATGTTGCCTGGTGAGGATGGCAACCTTTGGCAAGCCCGCGATGGAGCCTGCCGGAGAGCTTACTTGCCCTTAAGCGCCTTGAGTGCGTCCTGATCTTTTTTGATCCGGGCATTGTCGCGCTCGATCTTTTTGGTGATGGAGGCGATCTTTTTCTTGTCTTTGGCTTTTTTGGCTTTGGCCAGATCGGCTTTGTCTTTTTTGAGCTTGGC
>CAYSQV010000180.1:0-3008 GCA_964433295.1 uncultured Nitratifractor sp.
CTCCGCATCTGCATCACGCTCAAGAAGCTCAGGGTTTTTGATCCACTCTTTCATCTTGTCGGCACGGCGTTGAAGGGTTGCTTTGTCCTCGTACCCCTGCTCGATGAGCTCTTCGATGAGCTTGATGTTGGACTCGAGGTATTCGATGACCGGCTCTTTGTTGAGCTTGACCGTACAGGCAGCTGCACTTCGCTCGGCCGAAGCATCGCTGAGTTCAAACGCCTGCTCGGCCTTGAGATCCTCCAGCCCTTCGATCTCGAGAATGCGTCCGGCGAAGATATTTTTCTTCCCTTTTTTCTCCACCGTCAGGAGGCCCTCCTGAATCGCCTTGTATGGAATGGCATTGACCAGATCGCGCAGGGTGATGCCCGGCTGCATCTCCCCTTTGAAACGCACCAGAACCGATTCAGGCATTGTCAACGGCATCATACCGGTCACCGCGGCAAATGCTACCAGTCCCGATCCGGCCGGGAACGAGATCCCGATAGGGAATCGGGTGTGGCTGTCCCCGCCGGTCCCCACAACATCGGGAAGAGTCATGCGGTTGAGCCAGCTATGGATCACCCCGTCACCCGGACGCAGCGCAAAACCTTTGCGCTCAACCCAGAATTTGGGCAGCGTATGCTGCAGGACGATGTCGGCAGGCTTGGGATACGCCGCGGTGTGACAAAAGCTCTGCAGCACAAAGTCCGCACCAAAGCTCAATGCCGCGAGTTCCTTGATCTCATCACGGGTCATGGCGCCCGTAGTATCCTGCGATCCGACGGTTGTGGCGACCGGCTCACAGTAGACACCCGGTTTGACACCGGGCATGCCGCAGGCCTTGCCGACCATCTTTTGGGCCAGAGTAAAGCCTCTGCCGTCATCTTCAGGCTGGGAAGGTGTCATAAAGATATTGCCCGCATCCATCCCCAGTGCTTCCCGGGCCTTGGCGGTCAGCCCTTTGCCGATGATGAGCGGGATCCGGCCGCCGGCACGCATCTCATCGGGGAGTGTGTTGGGCTTGAGTTCAAATTCACTGACCACTTTCCCCTCTTTTTCGATCACCCCTTCGTAGGGCTTGATGGTGATTACATCGCCCGTCTCAAGCTGATCGACGGGCGCTTCGATCGGGAGAGCCCCGCTGTCTTCGGCCGTATTGAAAAAGATCGGAGCGATGATCGAGCCGATCACTACCCCGCCGGTCCGCTTGCCCGGAATACCGGGGATATCGCGCCCCATGTGCCATTGGACCGAGTTGATCCCCGATTTGCGGGAGGAACCGGTACCGACCACATCACCGACATAAGCAAGGGGGTGCCCTTTTTTCTTGAGTTCGGCCATTGTCTCAAGCGGTTTGTCCATCCGCGCAACAAGGAACGAATTGGCGTGCAACGGGATATCGGCGCGGGTAAACGCCTCGGAGGCCGGAGAGAGATCATCGGTATTGGTCTCGCCCGGGACTTTATAGACGGTTACCGTGATCGATGATTCCAGCTCCGGTTTGTTGGTAAACCACTCACCTGCAGCCCACGATTCAATCACCGCTTTGGCATACGGGTTGCCCTCATCCATGAGTTTTTTGACATCATTAAACGCATCGTACACAAGAATCGTGTTCTTAAGCTCATCGGCAGCTGCAGCGGCCAGAGCATCATCAAGCTTCAGCGCATCGACCAGCGGGCCGACATTGTATCCGCCGAGCATCTTGCCCAGTATGGCAATCGCTCTGATCGGGTCGATCACCTCGGAAGCAACGTTGCCTTGGACGATGTCGTTGAGAAAGGCCGCCTTGACGTACGCCGCATCGTCCACCCCTGCGGGTACCTGGTTTTCAAACATCGCCAAAGCATAGTCCGCCTCAGCGACGGGAGAAGCTTTGAGCAGCTCCACCAGCTCGGCTGTCTGCTGTGCGGTCAGGGGTAGGGGCGGTATGCCCAGCTCGGCACGCTCGTTCGTGTGCGTTTTGTACTCTTCGATCAAACCCATGGGTCACTCCTGTGCATTTAGAATGGCAATATGGTAACAAATTATCGATTGATTTTGCGTGAAATCGCTCCGGTGCTATCGGGCATACCCCCAAGTGTATCGGATGGTGACAGTCCGGAAGATGCCCTCGGTTGTGAGGCTATTTCTTCTTGCGAAAAAGGTGGTATTTCTCCTCTTCGAGCAGCCGTTCTACGTAGCTTTTGTCGGCTTTTTTGGCGTTGCGCCATACGCCGGATGGGACTCGAACCTCCAGTTTGTTTTTCGCACGCAGCTTGATGATTTTTCGGGGTGAGAGCACCTTGTCAACCGGAGAGAAATCCTCCGAACGCAGATCGATGTCTCTGCGGTAAAACAGTGTCTGTTTCCTGAAGGTCCCCCAACTCGGCACACCCTCCTCCGTATAAGGGACTTCGTAGCCGTTGTCAAATTCGACAATGATCGGATAGAAGCTCTCCACAAACACCTCCGATATCTTCCCCTTGCCAAACACCAGTCCGTAGACTTTGTCACCCGGTTTTGCCTTTTTGAAATACCCCATATTCGTTCCTTTTGTCTCGATGGATGTGCCCCATTATAACACGAAACCATTACCCGCAGGCTACAGGATTTCGCGTTGCCCTTTGGCATTGGGCGGGCTGAGGATCCCCATGTGTTCCAGCTGCTCGATAATGTTTGCCGAACGGTTGTAGCCTACCTGGAGTTTGCGCTGAAGGTAGGAGATGGAGGTTTTTTTGTCATTCAGCACGACCGATTTGGCCTGCTCGTACAGGGGGTCGAGTTCGATCTCCCCCTCCCCCTCTTCGCCGCTGCCGGTCGTGCCGCCGGCGACCAGATAGCTCTCATCGTACTCCGGGGCGCGCTGGGCCTTGAGGTATTCGACGATGGTATCGATCTCATCCTCGGTACTCCAGGGAGCGTGGATCCGCACCAGTCCGGTGGCTCCTGGCGGCGTGAAGAGTCCATCCCCCCGCCCCAGAAGGCTTTCGGCCCCCATCTGATCCAGGATCACTTTGGAATCGATCCGCTGTCCGACCCGGTAG
>CAYSQV010000181.1:0-3007 GCA_964433295.1 uncultured Nitratifractor sp.
GCCCAGCACTCGGTGTGCCCAGGGATCGGGGGATCGGTTCGGCAAGCAAGAGCCGCCGATACAGATCCGCCAGTCTTCTGGCGGCATGCTGATCCGCGATCCACTCTCCCAGACGGGTACGGAGGGTACGCTCAGGAGGTTGCGTCCGTTTGATCCGGCTTTTGCAGTACATTCCCCCCAGCGAATCCCAAAATCCGATCCCGGATCCGGGGAACAGCTGCAGATAGAGTCGCTCGCCACGCACCAGACCCTTGCGCCATGCGGTGGTGTAGATGGTACGCCCGGCCTCGGTGCGCAGTTTCAGGAGAGTGGACTTGCGGTCTTTTTGTGTCGATGGATAGGTCGCGAGGATCACGGCGTGGGTGTAGAAAAACGGTCGTGAGGCACAATCCTGCCAGGATCGGTACTCCCAGCCCAGTCGCAGAAGGATAATGAGTGTCAGTGCCCCCATCACTGCCCAAAATTCGCTCCGGGAGGCAAACAATCCCGGTTTGTCGAGTACCATGCCGCCCCCTGCCCTGTATCCGGCCGTGCCCCGAATCAGATCGGCGGCATCTCAACATTGGACTCCGGGATCTCTATGTGCCCTTCGCGCATATCGATGTTCCCCTCTTCGTAGATCACCTCAAACGGCTCACTCCCTTTCCTGTCAGCATCCACAAAGCGGGTATAACGCTTCTGAAAGACCAGGTCGACCGTACCGGTGGGACCGTTTCGCTGCTTGCCGATGATGAGCTCTGTCTCCTCCTCGAGTTTTTTGCGAAACGTGCTTTGGAACTCTTTTCCCTCGGCTTTGGCTTTCATTTCCTTCTCTTTTTCCATCGCTTCGCGATACACATCGTCCCGATAGACAAAGAGGATAATGTCCGCATCCTGCTCGATTGCTCCCGATTCGCGCAGATCTGAGAGCATCGGACGCTTGTTGTCGCGTGATTCGAGAGAGCGGTTCAGCTGCGAAAGGGCGATGATGGGGATCTCCAGCTCCCGCGCCAGCTGCTTGAGCCCCCGGGAGATCTCGCTGATCTCCTGCTGACGCCCTTCACGTCCCCCCTCGCCGCTCATCAGTTGCAGGTAGTCAATGATCGCCATGCTGATCTCGGGATGGCGCGATTTGAGTTTGCGGAGTTTAGAACGGACATGGTGGATCGTCGCATATCCTCCGTCATCGACAAACAGTTTGCGTCGACTCATCTCATCCACCGCCGCACTCAACTGCGTCCACTGTTCGTCACGCAAATCCCCCACCCGCAAAGCCTGAAGCGGGATCGAAGTCTTGGCCGAAAGCATCCGAAGCATCAACTGCTCGGCCGGCATCTCCAGCGAAAAAAACGCCACCCCTTCTCCCCGTTCGACGGCTTTGAGCGCCATGTTGAGCACCAGGGCTGTTTTTCCCATCGCCGGTCGAGCAGCGACGATCACGAGATCCCCTTTGCCAAAACCGCTGGTGCGATCGTTGAGATTGCGAAACCCGGTATCGACCCCGATGAGCTTGGAATTGCCCATCTCCTTGAGACGATTGATCTCTTTCATCATCGCTACGGTCACCTCTTCTGAGCCACGGAAATCTTCCGCCGTACTCTCCTGGGTGATCTTGTAGAGCTTCTGCTCAACAAGGTTCATCACCTCATCGACCTCTTTGTCCTCTTCGATGGTGACCTTTTTGATCTCGGTTGCCAGAGTCACAAGTGCCCGCTTGTTGGCGTGCGCCTTGATCTCTTCGATGTAGGCTTTGGTATTGGTGATCGGGTTGGCCGAAAGGACATCGACCATCGCGACCTCATCAAATTTGCCGTTTTTGAGCAGCCGCTTGCGGAGGAACTCCTCATCTATGGGCTTCTCTTCCATTGCCAGCGACTCCATCGCCGCAAACAGATGCTGATGAAACGGCAGATAAAAATCGGCCGGTTTCAAGCGCGAAGCGACATCCTCCACGATCTGGGGATCAAAAAGAACAGCCGAAAGTACCGCCCGTTCGACATTGAGGTTATAGAGGTTTTCCATCCGACTCAACCCTCTTTTTCGATGATATCTGCCATCTTTTCCACTTCGTTTACGAAGCGATCGACCAGTTGATTCTCCGGGAGTTTTTCGACCACTTCTCCCCGCACCATGATCAACCCCTGCCCTTTGCCAAATGCAATCGCCACATCGGCATGCTTGGCCTCACCGATGGCGTTGACCACGCACCCCATCACAGAGACATCCATCGGAGTGGTGATGTGTGCGGTGCGCCGCTCGACCTCGGCTACGGCACTGACCAGATCGGCTTCGATCCTCCCGCACGTGGGACAGGAGATGATGTTGAGCCCCTCCTGTACGCGGCCGGAATCTTTGAGGATCGCTTTGCCTACTTTGATCTCCTCTTCGAGTTCTCCGGTGATCGAGACCCGCATCGTATCACCAATCCCGTCCAGCAGCAGCGTCCCCAGACCGATGGCCGATTTGACCGTCGCATGGAAGATCGTCCCCGCTTCGGTCACCCCAAGATGAAACGGATAGGGGACTTTGGGGCGGAGCATCCGGTACGCATCGACCGTGCGATCGACATCGCTGGCCTTGAGGGAAACCTTGATGTCGGTAAAACCCAGATCCTCAAGGTACTTGATGTTGTATTCGGCACTGGCGACCATCCCCTCGGCGGTGGGACCGTATTTCTGATCGAACTCTTTTTCGAGCGATCCGCTGTTGACCCCGACCCGAATCGGGAGATTGCGCTCTTTGCAGGCTTTGACGATCTCTTTGATCCGGCTTTTTTCTCCGATATTTCCGGGGTTGAAGCGGATCCCATCGACCCATTTTGCTGCTTCGAGTGCGAGGCGGTAATTGAAATGAATGTCGGCGATGATCGGCAGACTCACCTGCTCTTTGATCGCCCGGAGTGCCAGCGCATCCTCCATATCGGGCACTGCGACCCGCACGATATCGGCTCCGGCAAAATGGAGCCGGCTGATCTGATCGACCGTTGCCTCCACATCCCGGGTATTGCTATAGGTCATCGACTGGACAC
>CAYSQV010000182.1:0-3006 GCA_964433295.1 uncultured Nitratifractor sp.
CCACCAGTCCGTCTGCACCTACCCCCTTCTGACGATCACAGAGCAGGCGTGCCAGCTCATGGCGCTCCTTGCGTGCGCTGTCGTGAAAGATGACGAAGTCGTTGCCGTTGGCGTTGTATTTGGTGACGAACATGGCAATCCCTTTGGTTTTTTATGCATGGGCTATGGGTGGCATTATAACACATCGATGGAATGAGAACGGTTGGGGGTGGGCTTAGAGTTTGTCCGCGATCCGTTCGCACTCGTTTTGGAGGTGGACAAGATCGGCGGTGTTGTCGATGACCCAGGTGGCGCGTCGGCGTTTGTCCTCGATGTCCATCTGGGCATCAAGCCGCTGAAGGGCTTCGGCCCTGCTCAGCCCTTCTCGCGCCATCAACCGCTCAATCTGAAGCTCTCTGGGGGCATAGACGACCACAACCCGCTCGATCGGATAGGCGGCACGCTCATAGAAGAGAGGAATGTCGATGAAATAGGGTTTGTGATGTGCATCCTGCTGGGCGGCCCGACGCTCGATCTCCTGCTGGATCAGGGGATGGAGCAGGGCTTCGAGTTGTCGGCGTTTTTTGCTGTCTGCAAAAACGATCCGCCCCAAAGCTTTGCGATCGACCCGGTCACCGTGGATCAGGCTGCCGCCAAACATCCGGCCGATCGCTTCGTGCTGCGCATTCAGTACCTCGTGGGCGATCGTATCGGCATCGATCACCCCAAAACCCAGCGCCGAAAAAATCGTCGCAGCAGTGCTTTTGCCCGTGGCAATCCCTCCGGTCAACACCACCGCATGCTCAAAAGCCATCTTGGATCCGGCGCATCAGTTCTCGTAGAGCTCGACCACTTCGTAGCCATCCGGATCCAGTTTTTTGGTCCGATGGGCCGTCGTCGGAAGCTTCATGGCCTTTTCGGCACCGTTTTTGACCATCTTTTTGGGAGAGGTTTCTCGGGAAGCGGTCGGTTTGGGGGCAGAGGTGTTGGCTTCGGGCCGGGGCGCTTCTGTAGAAGGGGGCGTGCTTTTGTGCGGAGCCGGAGCAGGCTTGGGCTTGGAAGACGGAGCGGTCTTGGGGGCCTTTAGAGCACTTTTATGTACCGGAAGCGGCTTGCACCGGGGCGCATAATCCTTGAGCTGGTATCGGTCGTAACGGTAAACATCCTTGCGGAAATTCAGATACCCGTACGGATCAATAAACGCCGTCAGGTAAGTAATGTCGATGGGGACTTTGTGTTTGAGGACGATGGTTTTCTTCTCGGTCCCTTCGAGCCGCTTCATGACCGCTTCGACATCAATGTTGTCGTTAAAAAGCGCCAGCGATTCGAGAAGCTCCCGGGGTTTCTGGATCCGCATGCATCCGTGACTGAATGCCCGCTGATTACGGAAAAAGAGACTTTTGGAGGGGGTGTCGTGGATGTAGACCGAATAACCGTTGGGGAAGAGGAACTTGATCTTGCCCAACGCATTACGGCGACTGGGAACCTGCATAAAGTAGTACGGGATCGGCTTGTTGTTGCCGACGTACTTCGACCAGTTGACCGTCCCAGGATCGATCCGCTCAGAGCTCTCATCCCAGGAGGCCTTGAGGATCTTCCCCTGTGTTTCATAATGATAAGGGTCGCGCACGAGGTGCTTGAGCATCTCATGACGGACAATGCTCTCGGGGATCTTCCAGTAGGGGTTGACGACAATGTACTGCATGACATTGTGAAAAGTGGGTGTGGGATGGTTGGGCTTGCCGGTAACGACCCGGATGGTGGTCACCAGCTTGTCCCGATTGAAAAAGTTGAGACGAAAAGAGGGGATATTGAGCTCGATCCGCATATCGGACGGCTTGCGGTAGAGCCATTTGATCCGGTCGAGATTGAGGCGGATTTTCTGAATCGCCTGAGTCACGGTGGTGTTGAGTGCCTGGCGGGTTTGCTTGCCGATGATACCGTTGCCTTTGAGTCCGTGACGCAACTGAAAGCGCTTGACCGCCTTGACCAGACAGGGATCGTATTTGGGGGAGTCCATCGGTTCGGTACACCCGTCCAGATCCCCGACCATGGCGAGGTGTTGGCGAATTTTGGGTACCACTTTTGCGTTGCTCGCTCCGGGCTTAAGGACTCGAAAGCTCGGCAGTTTCGGCCAGCCGCCCTGACGGGCGATCTCAATGTAACGGATGAGCTCCTGTCGAAGACGGGCATACCCAAAGCGTGTCGGATCGGCCTCAGCAAATGCCTGCTGCAGATCTCCCCCCTCAAGTGCGCTGTTGAGTATCGAGGCCGGGGTGGCCTTGGGGGGGTATTTTTCCCAGCCGACTTTGATCTTGTACTCTTCGGTGAGTTTGGCCAGTTTTTGCTGGAAAGGCTGCCAACGGATCCCGCCGTAGATACGGTAGCGGGCATAATGGAGATAGAGTTTGCTCATCGCCAGCTCAAGGGCGACTTTGTCCTGGAGAGTGCCGCCTTTTTTGTCGACAAGGGCCTGCAGCTGTTTACGGATCGCTGCGATCTCATCATAGACCGGCACCGATTCGGTCACCGTTTTGTCCTCTTCGATCAGGCGCAGCAGCGCACTGCCAAAGGGGCTGATCTTTTGCGCCTTGATCCAAAGCGGGGCATAGAACATCTCTTTATAAAACGCATCCAGTGCCGGCAGCTTCCCCTCGGCAACTCGGGATTCAATCTGAACCGAAGCATCATCAAAAAACGCCACCTCATCGCCGTCTCCTCCCCATGCCGGCACAGGTTTGGCCGCCCATACCACCTGAAAGCTCACCACCACGATCCACAAAACCGTCCAAATTATTCGTCTCTGTCTCATCCATGCCTCACGCGTGATTTTTGCTCCGATTATACAGAAAAACAGCTTGAAAGCGCCACTAAAAAACGGGAGATCCCCTGAGCCGGGAGATACGCCCGATCCGGGCAGAAATTACGCCTCGAGCGGCTCAACGAGGATTTTGTCCGCCTCTTCCTTGCGCAGAGCAACGGTGGTGGCCCCCACCTCGATCTCTATGGTCTGCTTGGCCAGAGAAC
>CAYSQV010000183.1:0-2960 GCA_964433295.1 uncultured Nitratifractor sp.
GTCCCAATCGTATGTCATGATCATGTTGATACGGGAAGCAGCCTCATTGATACCCTCCTGCTGAAGGGCAACGGTGGTGCTCTCAGTCGCAGTGGTCATCAGCATGGGTGCCGAAAGGAGGGCAATGCCCATAACCATGATTGCAAAAATCAGTTCGATCATAGCGATTGCATGACGGGATCGTTTAGGCACAGGCATTACCATTCCAGTCTCTTGGTTTTTTGATAGTTGATGTCATCTCCGGCGTCTTTGTTCCCCACGACATGACCTGTCTTGCCATAACCGGTCCATGCGGTGGCTTTGGGGATGAATCGGCTGCGATAAAACTCGGTGTGTTCACCGCTTTTTTCCCCTGGCATATCCTGATCAAGATTTGGCTTATCGGAAGATTTGGAATCTTTGCCGTACAAGAGCCAGACAGGCGGATAGTACCCGATGATGACCGTTGTAGGCTTATTGGTATCGGCAGGATCATCCATCGAAACCGTTACATCAAACAAGGTGCCTGCAGCATCAAAATGCCTATGATCAAGTACCCCTTGTGTTCCTGTTGCATCATTGAGGATCGAATCGCTCCCTTCAGAGAGCCGGATGGGGGTAATCTTCCCACCATAATGGTGGTTGTTCATGTCCATATCCCCGAACGCTATGGTGTAATTGACAAACAGATGACTTGCGTGATACCATGATGAGCCAATACCGCTTGCATTGATGGTGTTGTTGAGATCAAAGGCCTGGCATGCCGACACGCCGAGATCACAATAGATACCGACAAAGAGCGGTGTGGTGACGTTCGCTTCTTGTGTTATATAAAGCTTCTTTTGGGGGATGACGCGTCCATAGACAAAGGTAATGTTATGCTCAAAGGACTGGGAACCTTTTGGAATATGGGTACCCAGATTCGCCTCGGAAGGGTCATTGTCCCCGGTTGCGTTCAGTTCATGATAGGTAATAGCGATGGGGTTGACCCCTTCGGCGGATGCAGCGGTGTTGGCAAGTTCGTGGCGATTGGGCTTTTTGTATGTTGTGTAGATGTGGATCTGGGCAGTACCGTTGTTCTCGAATGCCATTTTTGGCAGCGTCAGATTCGTATCCGCACCGTTGACCGTACTGTAAATGGGATTTGTCGATGGTCCATATTGCAATGACTGTTGAAAACTGGTATTGTAATCACTGCTGAGGTTGTCGTCATCGGGATAGCTGGAAACAGCCATATTGAGTCGCACATCCCCGGCTGCGCAGCCGTCGGTGTAGTTGGTTAGAAGTGTGTTTTGCTTGCCCAAAGCCGATACATTGCCTTCGACCGTTGCGGTCATGGTTTCGGGGTGTGTTGCCGTGTCTTGATAATACTGGTGGGTAAGATCGGTCATAAACAGGTATTTTTCACCGGAGGGAAGTGTCGTAAAATTCAGGCCGCCCAGATCGAAGCTGTAAGGGCGAAATGTGAGATTGAGATCGTTGTAGTAGCTGCTGTTTTCTTCACTGGAACGGATAATACAGCTGACTTTTCCTTCTGTGGCGGCACCGGTAATTTTGGGCATGACGCAGTCGAAACATTTGGCCTGATTGCGGTTGTTTTTGCAGTCAGGGTCAAAGATCGGCTTATACACATAATCGCCCTGATCGACACGCGTCCACCATCCGTCGTTTGCCCAGAGCCGATATTGCCCGACATTGTCATGGCTGAAAGCAGGCGTATTTGACGGCGTCACTCCGTTTTGCATGACGAGTTGGACGGCGTTATTCCGTGTATCGGCACAGGCGGCAGTGCTATTGAACTCAAGCAGCACGAGGCTGCCGCGCAATCGGTCGTGTTCGGTCAGAGGATTGACGGTTTGGTTGTTTTTGAACTGTTTGTAGTAAGCTTTTGCCTGGTCAGACGGATTGTTGTACTCACCGCGATACTTGAAGGTGGTCGCTTTGATTTTGAGTTGATACAGGTATTCGGCAGAGAGGTTTCCATCGGTATGGTTCTGGTCATTAATGACAATGGGACTGGGCGGTGCAGGCAGCGTTTTTTCGTTGGTATCTCCTATGGATATCTGCAGCCCATCGGGGCGGATTGAGAAGTTGTCTCGTGAGCAGATGGGCATGGCAAAATATTTTTTCAAGCAGGCATAACACTGATCTCCTGTACTGTTGTCGCAATCGGCAGCGCAGTAGTGGGTTTTGTTGTCGTCATGTGTTTGGTAACGGTCTTTGTAGAGCTTCTCAAAACAAGACGCATCTTCCGGAGAAGAGCACTGATGCTCTACGATTATACGCTCATTGGTAGAAGGGTCTTTTTGGGTCAGGACCCAGATACGGAAAGCCGTATTGTGCAGAGCAATCGTATCATCGAGGCGGGGGAAATGTGCTCGGCTGATATTGACTTCCACCTGTTGATTCCCGCCAAAGGGGACAAACCCTCCCTGCATAATAGGCTGCGGTTCTTCACAGGTGATGTCAAAGCCAACCGAAGAGTTATTCTCATATGTACTGGCATCGATCATGTCGAATTCAACGGTGGCATTGCTTGGCGCAAGTGTATCAAAACGTCCGGATGCGCCGCGCGTATAGCTGGCAAAGTTAACTTTAAATGACCGGCCTACGATTTGTGTGTGCAGCGGAAGGCGCTTGATCATCTCGGATGCATTCGAGTCGTTTTCGACGTTAAACGACCCCCAGATAGGATCGTAAATTGGGTTGGAGTCGCATTGCCCGAGGAACATGGGATTGTTTTCCGAATAGTGGGTCGAGAATCGATAGGGGATCGATGGCATCCCTTCGGTCAAAGTGATATTGGCATCCAAAACAAGATCAAAAGAGCCATCAAAATGATTTTGGTTGATGTCGTAGTACATTTTGGAGTAGGTGTTTTCATTGGCACCGATCCTGCCACCGTCGGAAGAGGCGGTAACCTCCTTGCCGATTGCAATTTGTCCTGCGGAAGAGTCCGTGTCGATCGTATCGATGTAGTC